>JAJZMD010000034.1 GCA_021803085.1 Actinomycetes bacterium | reverse complement strand
TCCTCTGTGAGAACCCGACGACGGTCGGACCGTACCTCTCTGCGTTCCTTTCCGAAGCGGGACGCAGCGGGATCGACGGCGACGAGGGTAACCGGGTCACGTCGCTGACTATCTTGGGTGGTCCGCAAGCGGTCAGCCAATCGGTCGTTACGACAATGACGGGCGATCTGTAGCGAGGCAGTTCAGGTCAGGCGAGCTCTGGAGGTCCGCTCGTTCGTCGCGAGCCGGATGGTGTCGTGCCCCTGCTCGGCTTCGTACCGTGCTGGTTCGACCGACCGAGCTAGCCCTGCAGCTGGTCGTGCCGGTACCGGTTGGCGTTACGACAGTGTGGTGCCGACCGCTATTGGCGCGAGAGGACCTCGCGGACGCGTAAGCGGCGACCGGTCTGGAGTACGGCCCTTTGGTAGACCGTCCCGGCGAAGCGCGCGACGACGGCGGTGCTCACCACGCTGACGAGAGCTGCGATGCAGAAACCCCACCATGCCACCTCGCCCTTCGCGACGAGGAGCGGCATGGCGAACGGAGCGGTCGGTGGAAGGTACGCGAAGATCTTGACGAGGAGCGACGTAGGGCCCGGTCCGGCATTCACGAGGGCGAGGACGTATCCGACGATGATGGGTACGCTGAGTGGAAGGCTGAGACTCTGGGCTTGGTCCTGCCGTTCCGCCATGGCTCCCGCAGCGGCGAAGACCCACGAGTAGAAGGCGTACGCGAGCACGAGCCAGACGAGAGACGCCACGACGACGATCGGAGCCGTACCGTGGAGGATGTCCGAGCCGACGGCATCCGCCAGGATGAGCGCGAAGGCCACCACGAGACCGGCCTGGAGCAGAGCGACAAGACCTATACCGAGCACCTTTCCCGCGAGGAGCTGCACGGGGCGGACCGTGGCCAACAGGACTTCGACGACCCGGCTGACCTTCTCCTCCATGACGCCGACCAGGGTCCACGTGAGGTATTGCGTGAGCAAGATGAAGATGAAGATGAGACCGATGACCGCGGTGCCGCGAGACGCCCCCTTCTGCCGCGGCGCCTGACTGAGGATGGGCAGAGGCTCCGCGTGCGCGACGGCGCTGGCTTGTGTGGCGGTGAGCCCTGCGGCACGAAAGGCGCTCTCGGAGCCGAGGGCCTCGGCGATCGCAATGGCGGCGGACGCCGTCGTTGTGGATGAGCTCGACACGGGTGTCTCGACCATGAGCGCGCGCCCGTGGTCGATGACCATCGTCAACTGGCCCGCGCGAAGCGCAGTCCGGGCGCTGGCCAGGTCAGGCTGAACGATGAGCTGCCCACGCAGGTCGATGTGGGCGAGAGCAGCGGTCACGGCTCGGTCCTGCGCGGGAGTGAGGATCCCAGCGACTCCGATCTTGACCACGGGACGCGTCGAGGAATGGAGGGTCGGGATGATGATGGCTGCAGCGACGACCCCGAGCAGAATGAGGGTGATGACCTTGAAGAACCGTCCGCGTAGCCGCTCGCGGACCTCGCGCTGGGCGACGAGGCCGGTGTCCCCTGCAAGGTGGAAGCCGCCCAGCGAGCTCGCCAAGCGGCGCACCGTCATGCGTCCAGGAGGTTGCCGGCCTGAGCGACGCCGGCGCACGACGAGCAAGAGCACCGCGGCAGCGGCAATCGCGTAGAAGAAGTCCTTCACTACCGCACCGCCTCCCGGAACACTTCGGAGAGCCTGCGACGCTCGAAGGTGAACTCGAGGACGCGGCCCGTCCGGCGAGCGGCGTCGAGCACGGCATCGCTGTCCGCATCGGGAGGGAGCACGAGCCTCACCTGGCCCCCCTTCACCTCTGAGACCTGGATGCCGGGAAGGTCGCGCGCCCACCTCCCGTCGCGGTCCCCTTCCACGCGGACCGAAAGACGCGGAGAGCCCCCGATCTCGAGCTCTTCGACCTGGCCCGAAGCGACGACCCGCCCGTGATCGATGATCACAACGGCTTCGCAGAGCTCTTCGACGAGGTCGAGCTGATGGCTCGAGAAGAGCACACATCGGCCCGCGTGAGCCTGTTCGGTGAGAACCGCGCCGAACGTTTCGATGCCTGTGGGATCGAGCCCAGCCATCGGCTCGTCGAGGACGAGTAGCTCCGGCTCGTGCATGAGCGCGGCAGCGAGCTGGACACGCTGTTGGTTGCCGTGAGAGAGCGAGCTCACCTTGCTCGACGCGCGGTCCGCCAGGTCCAAGCGCTCCAGCCAGCGGGTGGCCGCGTCGGCGGCGGCCCCAGGTGCCATTCCATGCAGTCTGCCGAGGTACTGAAGTTGTTCGCCGACGATCATGCCGGGATAGAGACCTCGTTCCTCGGGCATGTAGCCGAACCGCCGGCGCTGACGCGGGCCGACTGCTCCACCATTCCAGCCGACGTGACCGTGGTCGAGCTCGGTGAGACCGAAGATGGCGCGCATCGTCGTGGTCTTGCCCGCGCCGTTCGGCCCGAGAAAGCCGGTCACCCTCCCGCTGGCTACCGTGAAGGAGAGGTCGTCGAGGGCCGTGACGCCGCCGAAGCGCCGCGTGAGGCCGGTCAGCTCCAGGATTCCGGCCACTTCCGCCATCTCCGACAGGCTATGGCGCCTCGTGCCATTGCAACGGCTCATCGGCAACACGCGAGGCTCGTGTCGGAAGGTCACCGGGAATGAAGGGAGCGCCGTGTCCAGGGATGATCAAAACGGGATGGAGGTCGAGGAGCTTCGCGCGCGAGCGCTCGAGGAGCGACTGGTCAACGGCGAGAGGGTCGACCTCGGGCCCCCCAACCGACCACCAGAGGTGCGTGCACGCGACGAGGCCTTCTTCGCTCTCCACCAAGGTGGTGATGTCCTCGTGGGTGTGGCCAGGCGTTGCGAGCAGCCGGACGGATGGTGACAAGGCCCGTCCGTCGCCCGCCCGCTCCTCCCACACGTCTCCTTTGTAAATTGCCCAGTGGTCGTGGAACCGTGCGTTCCCGAAGAGCGCGGCGTTCAGCGTATGGTCGGGATGATGATGGCTCAGCACGACGTCGGTCACCGTGTCCGGAGGGGTACGGAGCTCGTCAAGTTGGCGGAGGAGCATCCGACGCTCGGCGACCATACCCGGGTCGACGACGATGGTCGCGCCCGCGTCTCGGACGAGCACGATCGTGCTCGCCACCCTTGTGTCCGCGTACCCCGTCGCCAGCAGATCGATTCGGGCGGCCATTGTCTTCTCCTCGGCTTCGCTGATCAGTCAGAGGGCTCGCGACGGGGCCGGTGAAAGCGCTCCTCGGCGATCATGTTGCCGCCGTCCACCACGATCACCTGGCCGGTGACGTAGCTCGCTCCGGGCGAGCAGAGCCACGCGACGACTGAGGCAACTTCCTGGGGCGATCCGGACCGCCCGACCGGGCTGCCGGCGCCCAATTCGAGTTCGTATGGGAGCGCGGACCCGGTGGCGATCCAGCCCGGGGCCACCGCGTTGACCGTCACCCCGCAGCTGGCAACGTCGAGCGCGACGGCTCTCGTCAAGCCGACCATGGCGGCTTTACCCGCGGCGTACGCGACGTCGTTGCCGATCGCTGCCACCGGGCCGGTCACCGACGTCATGTTCACGACGCGCCCCCATCCGCGTTCCAGCATCCGAGGCAGCGCCGCCTTGGTCACGAGAAAGGCCGTCGTGACTTCGCGGTCGAGCTCCTTTCTCCACATCTCGACCGGCAGATCTACGACGTCGCCGGACGTGAACGGCTCTGACACCGAGACCATGCCTGCGTTGTTGACCACCAAGTCGATCGGAGCCGAGGCAGAAGCCTCCCGGACCACGCGGTGGACATCGTCGGCCACGATCAGGTCGCCGATCACCGAGTCGGCCGGGAAGCCCGCCGCCCGAAGCTCGTCTCGTCGGGCGTTGGCCCGGTCCGAGGTCGCTGCGACTACCACGGAGGCGCCGAGCTCGGCGAGCAACCGCGCGCAGGCGAACCCGATTCCGTTCGGGCTGCCAGCTCCGGTGACGAGCGCGCGCCGTCCCTCCAGCGAGATGCTCGAGGGCAGCTCGCGTGGATGCGTCACGGACTCGCCCAGCGAGCCTGGACGCCCGCGCGAGCCCCGAACGCGGGAGTCCGGACGAACGTGCTCTTCCCGGGGATCGCAGACGGCGTGGCGGTTCCGACGATGGCCTCCCTCAGGTCGTCCCCGCGTAGTTCCCCGCGGTCGAAGGGAAGAGCGCCTTCACGATCCGGAAGTGCGAGATGTCCGTGGTTGCGTCCATGTGCAGGTACACAGACGCGTCGCGGAGGTACTTCTCGATCCCCACTTCCAGCATCGCGCCGTACCCGCCGTGGAGCTCCATGGCCTGGACGCAGACCTCGAGGATCTCGTGGGAGGCGAATACCTTCGCCATGTCCGCGAGGGCGTCCGCGTTCGGACGCCGGAGGTCGACCGCCCTGGCCGCCTGCCGTAGCAGCGCGGCCACCGCCTCGAGCTTCGTCGCCATCTCGGCAACGCGCACGGCGACCGCCTGGTGCTGAATGAGGACCCGCCCTCCCTGGACCCGGTTGTGGACGAACTCGACCGTGTCGTCGAACGCAGCTATCCCGATCCCGAGGTTCTTCGCCGCCTGGAGGATCTTGCCAGGTCGGAAGTAGATCCCCGCCTTGCCGAGAGCGTCGTTGTGTGCGAGCAGGTGGTCCGCGGGAACTCGGCAATTGTCGAAAGCGATCTCGCCGTTGTTCATGTAGCGGCCACCGATGGTCTCGTTGCAGCGCGTCACCTCGAGGCCGGGAGTGTCGCGGGGGACGAGAAAGCTGCTCGTGCCTTGGAGCATTCCGACGGAGTCGTCGGTGTTGGCGTAGACGACGTAGAGACTCGCATCGAAACCGTTGCTGATGAACTGCTTGCGCCCGTCGATGACCCAGTGGTCGCCCACCAGTTCGGCCCTCGTGTCCATGTTGGCTTCGGGCGCGTTGTACGGGAGCCAGCGGTCAGATGCTCCTCGAGGCTCGGTGAGGCAGTGTGCCATGAGAAACTGCGGATCGGCCATGTAACGCGTGAACCAGCGCTGCTGGAGCTCGGGTGATGCGAGCTCACGAAGCAGCACCGAGATCTTCCAGTTCTGCACCAGCTTGTCGGCGATTCCGACATCGCCCCGGGCAAGCTCGGCTGCGATCAGCGCAAACGTCTGCGCTTCACGGCCGGACTCGAGCGCAACGCCTCCGTACACATCGGGCACGCCGAGGCTCCGGAGCCCAGCGCGGTCCGCTTCCTCGAGGACCTCGGGGGCGAGCCGCATCGAGGGGTCGAACGCCCACTCACGTTCGCGATCGGCGACGATGAAGGGCACGAGCACCCTGTCCACGTACCGGCGGCAGGTCTCGCGCATCGCCAGCTGCTCCTCGGTGAGCGTGCCGTCATCGAGGTCAAATACACTGTTCAGGTCGGTCTCCCCTCGTCGTCGCGGTGGGTGGCATGCGTCCGTCGTGCTGGCTTCGCGTGTGCCCGCCCTCCAAGTCCCGCCAGCTTCGGTCTTGTGCGGCCCGGAGCTTAGAGCGTCGGCGGCCAGCCTCGGGGGTGATCTGGACGTCTCCGGGGCAGCCTCGGACCGCTGCGGACGACCCGGGAGCCGCCGGTGCAGAGAGGGTGGTGCCAGGACTGGACCCGACCGGACTGCATGCTCGGCAGCGTCGTGACCGACTGGGTACCGACTGGGAAAGGACGCTCTCGCCCTCGCTCGGCGACAGTCAGCGGCAGCGGGCCGGCAGGAGCTCGACGATCCACAGAGGAGGTGGAACGAGGACGAGAGCCTGAAGGTCGGCCGCTACGCGGTTTCCTACCGGGGTGCACGAGAGCTCCTGAACGTGTGTACGGAGACACCGGAATCGGCAGCTGGGGCGAAAAGTGGTTCTCACCAAGGAGCTCATCGGCGACTTCGAGAACGGCGGCGTGGAGTGGCAGCCAGAAGGCGAGCCCGAGCGGGTTCGGGTGCACGACTTCATCACAACCGAGCTGGGCAAGGCCATCCCCTATGGGATCTACGACATC
>JAJZMD010000110.1 GCA_021803085.1 Actinomycetes bacterium | reverse complement strand
GTGACGATGCGATGATGCTCCTGGCTTCGCTGAACGCGGCCTCGAAAGCCTCCTCGTCACCGCACCGGACGTCGAGAACAGCATGCTCCAGCACGGCTCCTGGCGAATAGGGGCCCGCCGGGGCCGAACTGACGGCTCCTGCACCTGTGCCTGCACCTGCACCTGCACCGGTGTCTGCGCTGCCGGTCGGCCTGGGCAGGTCGGTGACGCCTTCGGCCACGCTGCACTCGCTTCTGTCGCGCCCATCGTTGGTGCGTTCGACGGGCAGGGAGACGGGGTCACGGCTCACGACGGCACGGTAGCCTACGACGCCGAGAACCAGGAGGAATGCGCCATGGCCACGCTCATCTCGGGACAACCCGCTCCGCCGTTCACGCTCCCCGACCAGGACGGCGCGCCGGTGTCGCTCGGCGATTTCGCTGGCAGCACCGTGGTCGTGTACTTCTATCCGGCAGATGACACCCCGGGCTGCACCAAGGAAGCCTGCCAATTCAACGACAACCTGCAGGCGTTCTCTCGCTCCGGGGTCGCTGTGGTGGGCATATCGCCCGACGGAGCGGAGAAGCACCGCCGTTTTCGCGACAAGTACGGCCTGCAATTCCCGCTCCTCACCGATGCCGACCGGTCCGTGATGGCTGCCTATGGCGCCTATGGAGAGAAGACCCTCTACGGGAAGAAGACCGTAGGCGTGATCCGCTCCACCTTCATCGTCGCCCCGAATGGCACGATCCAGCGCGCCTGGTACAACGTGCGAGCCGACGGGCACGCCAGCAAAGTGCTGGCAGAGCTCGGCGGCTGACCGCACCGACCCGCCACCTCGAAGTCCCCCCAGTCCGCACCCGGCCACTGAACCCTGGCCACTGAACCCTCCTGGTTTCCTTGGAGGCTCCTCGTCTTGGAAAGGAAGATGGAGCCATACCGCACGAGAGGATTCCCGGGGAAGGCGTTGACACGGGGCTACACCCCAGCAGAGAACGTGCAGGCTGTCAGGCTGGTGCGGAAGTTGCGGACCGAGCTCAGCACGAGGCACGGCTCGATTCAGCGGGTCGCCGGCCAGCTCGGCTACGGGCTCGAATCGGTCCGGGCGTGGGTACGCCAGGCTGACATCGACGACGGCGAGAAGCCCCGCACAAGGTCCCGTTAGAGAATAGTACGCGCGTAATGGCCCGACCTGATGTAACGTGGGGGTGTGCGGGAGGTACTTGGATAGCGGGGTCCACCACCTCGCCGAGGCTCGCGCGTACCGTTGGGAATTCCGACCCGCGACCCCTCTCCCGGTGCTGACGCCGGCTCGTTCGCCGAGCTGACCGCAGCGGTCGTCCGCCTCGAAGCCCGGATCTCCGAGCTGACCGAGACGCTCGCTGCCCGTGATGCCCGCATCTCCGAGCTGGAGAAGCTGTTGGAGGACAGCCGGCGTTCGGGGAAGCGCCAGGCGGCACCCTTCTCCAAGGGTGACCCGGCCGAGGAGCCCAAGCGTCCAGGGCGCCGGTCCGGCGAGCACCACGGGCGCCACGGTCATCGTGCCGTTCCGGTCGGTCCGATCGACCGGGAGCTCATGGCTCCCGTGCCGTCGTTGTGTCCGGACTGCGGTGGTGAGGTCGAGCACGTCCGAGATGCCGAGCAGTTCTCCTGCGAGCTCCCCGACGCCCGGCCCGTGCTCACCCGGTTCACGGTCGGGGTCGGGCGCTGTACCCGGTGCAAGAAGCGGGTCCAGGGAAGGCACCCCGAGCAGACCGGAGACGCCCTCGGGGCTGCTGCCAGCCAGCTCGGCCCCCGTGCCAGAGGTCTTGCCACCTGGCTGCACTACGCGCTCGGCCTGAGTTTCGCCAAGACCGCCCAGGTACTCTCCCAGCTCGGGGTGCCCGTCACCGCCGGTGCGCTGTCTTCTGGTGCCCAGGCAACCGGCACCGACCTCGTCCCGGTCCAGCAGGCGATCGTGAAGAAGCTGAACGACGCTTCCATGGTGGTGATGGACGAGACCGGCTGGCGGGTCGGTGGCGAGGGTGCCTGGCTGTGGACGGCGACCTCGAAGGAGGCGACGGCCTACAACGTGGCCGAAGGGCGGGGCTTCGAGGCGGCTACCGTGCTCCTCGCAGAGGACTACGACGGCACGTTGGTGCGCGACGGCTGGGTCGTCTACCGGAACTACGAGCACGCATCCCACCAGACCTGCATCGCCCACCTGCTCCGCCGGTGCGTCGAGATGGAATCGGACCTGCCGGGCTGGGCGAGGGGCACGCCCCGCCAGGTGAAGGACATCCTCCGTGCCGCCCTCGACGCCCGGGAGCTGTCCAAGCGCAAGCGCCGGTCCGTCGCCGAAGACCTGGCCGAGCGGATCGAGCTGCTGGCCGAAGGCGCCCACCCCCACGACGCCAACCGCCGCCTGATCAAGCACCTGGTGAACGAAGCCGACGCCCTCTTCACCTTCCTCGACGACCCCGACGTCGACGCCACCAACTGGCGGGGCGAGCAGGCCATCCGCCCCGCGGTCGTGAACCGGAAGGTCTGGGGTGGCAACAGAACCTGGCGAGGAGCAGCCACCCAGGGCCGGATCATGAGTGCGCTCCGGACCGCCACCCAGCAGGGCGTCGACCCGATCGACTTCCTCATCCGGCTGGCTCGTGCACCCGATCCCGGTGCCGTCAGCCTCTTCGCCTGAATTCACCACCACCATCACGGCTCATACGCCGATGAACGGCCGGTCACACCCCGGTATCCAAGTACCACCGCACCAGTACCAGCGCCGGACCATGTCGACAGCGCCGATCGTCTCCGCCTGGCTGCCCAACGCCACGTGAATGGCGGCAAGGGGCACGAGCTGGGTGCGGTAGGGGAGATCGCGGGCGTCGAACACATGCTCTCCGTTGAGGAAGCGCGCCGCCCAGTCAAATCCGCGTTCCACCTCCGGTGCCCACTGCTCGTACTCGGCGCGACTGAGCCGCAGGATGTCGCCCCGACGGCACGACACCGCCGGTGGCTTGTCGGACTCGCCGGCCTGCCACGCCATCCGACGCTGTCGGGTGGCGAGGAGGGTGACGGCCTGGAGAAAGTCGGTACTCTGGAGTCCTCGGAGCACCTTGTGGCCCGTGAGGCGCTTGTAGCGGGCCTCCCAGTCCTCGCGGAGGTTGAACTGGGTCGCCGCGTAGGTGGCGGTGAGCAACTCGAACACGTCGAGCACCACACCTCCGGTATTGACCTTCTCGAAGACGGTGCACACCGCCTCGCGGGGTGTCTCCTTCTTCAAGACGATGACCGGGACCGTGTACGAGACCAAGTTCTTGAGGGCCCGTTCGTAGAACTCGTTCCACCTGCCCATCCGTTCGGGCGCGTTTGCCGTATAGCCGCCGACCCACTCGAAGACCGCCCCCGTATCGAAGGCCAGCGAGAGCGGGAAGTGTTCATGTTTCCATTCGTCCTCTCGGGTCGAGAGGTCAAGCACGATGTCGCGGCCGAAGTTGTCCCGTAGTACCCGGTCAGCCGGTACGGCGACGATCGCTTCCTCCCGGTCCGCGACGTCGGCGAGGCAGGCAGCGATGTCGAGGTAGTACCAGCGTTCCAACTTTTGCTTGCGGGTGTCTTGGGTGCGCACAGCCATTCCGGATGCCAGCGCCTGGTAGAGCGACGTGAGTCGCTGTTGGCCGTCGAGGATCAACTGCTCAGCCGCCTTGGAGGCACCCCCGTGGTCGACGCCGCTCACGAGGCGCGTGGCGAACTGCACGTCGGGGCCGCCGGTCTCGAGGAGCATCACGACCCCAACGGGGTAGCCGAGCGAAACACTGGCCAACAGGCTGGCGATTCGGTCGGTGTCCCACTTCCAGTCACGCTGGAAGTCGGGTAACCGGATCTTCCCGGAGCCGACGTCCTTCAGAAGGTCTCCGAGGTTGAGGTCGGGACTGTCGAACGGCATGGCCCTACCCTGCCACGACGTTGACAGCTGCCGCAGGACCGCAGCAGCGGAGGCGCCGGGAGCGAGCGATGGACATGGATCGTCGGTGAGTCAGCCGGTGTCTCGGCATCCACAGCGGAATGAGGCCGGCGCCGTGTACTCGCGTCGTGGCCGTATAGAAGTTTGCTCAGGAGTCCGTGCGCAGGCGCTCGGCGGCAAGCATCAACGAGAGGTGAGACAGCAGCACGCGCATGAGATCGAGGGCGAATGCAGCGTCGAGATGATCGACGGGGAAGGTGCCGACGGTCGATCCGTCGGTGGCGACGTGGCGTCCCAGGTGCAAGTACGTGCCTGCGTTCTTCAGAAGGGCGTCGAGCTGGGTGCGCTTAGCGGTGTCTCTGATGCCGTCGAGGATCTGCTTCTTGGCTCCGGGAAGTGCGTCAAGGGCAGCGCGGAGGTGGGTGAAGACGGCGGCGTCGTCACCGAACGCGTACGACTTCTCGGCGTTGGCGAGGTGGTTGACGGCCTTGCCCCACTCGGTTCCGAGCGCGGCGTCGTCGCGAGGGAGCGCGATCTCGAGGTACCGGAAGTGCTGGTTCTGCGTTGGTCCGAGAACGTGCTCGAACCACTCGCTGCGGGTGATCTGCAAGTGGCCGGTTGACCCTCCTCCCAGTGTGGAGGTGGCCCACTCACCTGGTGGGGGATCGGTGACCAGCCTTCCGCCGGCCTGGCTGGGTGGTGCTTCTGGGTCGAGGTGCCAGCGCGCCAGGCCTTCGAGTTGGGCTTCGAGCTGGAACTCGCTGGCACCCCCAGGGATCCCATCGGTGATGTGGCGGATGAGACGGTGCGTGGTGGGGATCTCGAAGCTGACGTAGGTCATGTCGTGCGAGATGTCGGTGTGGACGGTACGACCGGCACCGATCCGCTCTTGGTTGAAGCGGATGGTGAGGGAGACGTCCTCCAGGACGACGTGAAACCACCGGGTGGGCCTGGCGCGGAAGGTCAGAAGGAGTCGTGGGGCGACGCGGCCGCTGGCGACGAGGCTGGTCAACTCGAGCGTGCCCCGGATCCGCACGCCATCGGTGAGGTCCAGGGTAGTCATGACCGTTCATGCTATGACAGGGGCCAGTTGCCGCGTTCATCGTCACCCACGGCTGAGCTTGTCGGCAGCGTGGTCGAATACCTGACACTCGACCCCCTCATGCGCTGCGCCGCGAATGGCCGGTCTCGAGGCGTCGGAGGAGCGGTTGGTCGGCATGCCGGCTCGCTGCGCTCAGCGAGTTCTGCAGGACGGCGAAGGCGAGTACGTCGAACAGTTGGCGTTCCCAGCCGACGCTGGCAGCGCGGTCGACGAGCAGGGTGCGTTTGTACTGGCTGTTGAAGCTCTCGGAGTCGTTGCGGCGACCGTAGATCCGTTTGAAGTCGGGGTCGGCAGGTGGGATGAGGCGGAGGTGTTCGGGCAGGTTGTCGGCGTCGTTCCGGGCGTGCGGTGACAGCCAGATGGTGAAGTTGCTGCGGCGGCAGGGGATGGTGACGCCGAGGTGGAAGCGGTAGGTGCCGTCCGCCCGTTGGACGCGTTTGACCTGCTTGCGGGTGGCAGTGGAGAGCCGCAGCGGCGTTCCGTCGTCGGCGAGCCCCATGTCGATGACCGATCCGTCTTCGATGTGCAGCGAGTGGCTGCAGGAGCGTCGGCCGACGCGGTGCGAGTAGGTGCCCAGGGGCCGGCGCTTGACGACGACTTCGTCGTCGTTGCGCGCGGCAGCAGCCACCTTGTTCACCACCAGGAGCCCACATCGGCGCATCACCCGGTCGATGTGGACGCCTTTGAGGGCGCCGTCGTAGACGACGGCCTGGACGCCACCGGTCGTCAGTGGCGCGATCCGTTCGACGAGCCTCACGGCTGTGTCTGCCTCGCGTCCTGGCGCGTCGACTCGGTCCACTCCGAGCACGATCCGGCTGCCGGGGTCGTCGCCCCTGGCGAAGAAGACGACGAAGTCGTTGCCGTGGATGGGGCCGTCGTGGCGCTGGAACAGCGCCGCGCTCGTGTCCTGGCGGCGTTCCCGAGCGGGTACGGCCTCAGTGTCGGTTCCTTCGCTGGCGCCCGAACGGCCCTTGGCCGCCAGCGAGTCGGCGGCGTCGTCCTTGTCCGGCATGATGCGGTAGATGGGGCGGACCACGGTCCCGTCTCCGTAGATGACGCGTGATGGGTCGGGGTGAGTGAGCGACCCCTTGCGTCCGGGCAGCAGTAGCCCGGACCGCCGGGCCTGGGCAACAGCCAAGGTGCTGAAGGTGTCGAGTAGCGCCTCTCGGCGTTCGGGGTCCTTGACCGCCAGATCCCGCCAGTAGGCGTGCTGTGGGTACGTGTAGGGCGAGGGGCCGGGGTCCGGCAGACCGGCGCCTTCGACGGCCTGGCGGAGTTGGGTCCACAGGCCGCCGACCAGCTCGGCGTCGAGTCGGTTGTAGCTGCGGAAGTGCCGTCCCAGGGCGCCGTAGGCGACCGGCACCCAGGCGGGGTGCTTGCGGGGCCGCCCCAGCGGGCTTCCTTCGAGCAGCTGCCCGAGCTCGGAGACGTAGGGCGCGGCGAGCAGCGCCTGTAGGACCTCGGAGATGGCGGGGTGTCGGACCCGACGCGGCACTAGCGCCTCCAGTCGAATCCGACGGCGTCGGCGGCTTCGTCGAGGCTGCTGTGGCCGAGCAGGTTGGCGACGCCCTCGATGCGACCGGTCTCCTCGAACAGCAGCCGGGCGCGCCAGTGCCGTACCGATGCGGGACGGACGCCGGGCTCGCCGCTCAACCCCGCCGCGGCGAGGACGTTGGTGACCAGGTTGCAGGCCGCCGCTTGGGCAGCAACCGAGTCGGGGGTCTGGGCTCCGCCGTAGACGAGGCGGCTCTGCGGTGTGGGCTCGACGAGCTCGGCGACCCGGGCCTGGAGGATCGACCGGGCCCACTCGGTGAGCTCCACCACGCGGGGACGGATCCGTCGGGTGCCTGGGAGGGTGACCTTGGTCGGCCGGTCGGGGTCATCGAGGTCGCCAACGGTCACCGCTGCCTGTTCGCTGGTCACGGCCGTGGCCTCGGCGAGCGCCCACGCCGCCGGCCGGCGCAGGTCCTTGGACCGGGCGGCCTTGGTGCACGTGCGGCAGAAGACGATCTCGTCGGTGGTGAGCGGGCGTGCGGTGGTGTCGAGGCGGGGGGGTAGTGCGAGGTCGGCGGTGGGGTCGGCGACGTCGATCCCGTTCATCCGCAGGGTCTTGAACAGCGCGCGCAGCGTCGTGCGACGAAACCGCATGGTCGAGATGGACGCGACGGCCGCCGTCCGGCTCCGGGCGAAGATGAACTCCTCGCACTGGCTCGTGGTGACCTGTTCGAGGGTTTCGACGCCGACGACGTGGAGGCGTCGAGCGAAGCGGGTGGCGATCTCGGCCATCCGCAGTGCTGTCTGATGTGTGCGGGGGTCGTCGCCGCCGGCCCACAGGCCTCGGGCGAGTTCGACGGCCGCTTGGACGGTCAGAAGGCCGGCGTCGTGACCGTCTTCCGAGGGGTTCAGATGACCTGCACTCGCCCTTGGCATGGCCGGAGCGTGGTCAGGCGACCGATTTGTGCACTCCCCCCGCCTCTTGGGGTCTCTACGACGCGGCGGCCATGTCGCCCCAGAACTTGGGACGCATCTCGGCGGGGCCGTGTTCGGCAAGGACGAGCACGTTCAGCAACAGAACGGCGAGGAGCCGGTCGAGCTCGTGGTGATGTCGGGTGAACGACCGGGCCCGGTTTCCCATGCGCAGGTTGTCCTTGATGCGGTGGTGGTGGGCTTCGCTGTTGTTGCGCAGGCCGTAGAGGTGCTTCATGGCCGGGTTGCAGTTCGGCTGCACGATGCGCAGCTGCTCTGCCAGGTTCACCGTCCCGCGGGTGGCCACCAGGTCGTTGCGGCGCACTGTCTGAACCCTCAGACCCACGGTGCCGGGGAGCCGGGTGCTGTTCGACAGCTGGCTGTTCGGGTCGACCGTGAACACGTGGCTTGCCTAGTGGTGGTCGCAGGGCAGCGCGACGTCGAGCTCCCATCGAAAGCGATCCTCCTCCTGGTGCCGGCGCAGGTCGACGTGGTCGGCGACCCGTTCCCGGACCAGCCGCCTGCCGGTGGGGTTCGATCGGAGCTGCCAGAACATCCCGTAAGCGACGTTCAGCCGGTGGACGCAACCTGCGGGGAAGGTCAGTTCCAGGACCCGCTGCCCTTCGCCGACGTGCGTGTCGAGGCCGTTGCGCCAATCGGTGAGGGTGGAGATGCCCTTCGGCTTGTTGACGGTCAGAAGCCCGTAGCTGCGGAAGCGGCGGTGGTGCTCGCCCGCCATGGCGCCGTCGTAGACGAAGCAGCGGAAGCCGTCGCCGACAGCGTCGCGCAGCCGCCGCACCTCAAGATTGGTGACGTGCATCTCGTCGCTGCCCTTCGCCGCAAGCAACGCCAACACGACCTGCAGGCGGGCCGCCGCGGGGTTCTCCTCTTCGGTCGCGGCGCGGACGTGCAGCGTCACGTGGTTGTACCCGTAGGCGGCGCCCTGGACGTCGTAGTCGACGACCCGCGGCTTCTTCTTGGCCCTGCTCTGGTGGGGGCGGTTGCGCCGGAAGTAGTCGGTCTTCACCCGCCCAACGTCGGAAGCCGGCAGGAACCAGGACCCGTCGCCGAAGACCACCTGGCTCGTAGCCGGTGAGCTCATTGGAGCGTCGTCGCTCTTCAGCAGGCCGAGCAGCTGAGCGAGCTGGACGGCCTGGGCCCGGAACGCCAGGTGGAGGTCGGCCAGCACCTCTTCGGTGATGAAGCGAGCCCGGTAGTCGCGAAAGATCTGCAGACGGAGCGGCTCGGCGGGCATGGGGATGTCGCTCGCAAGGCAGACACGGCGGAAGCGGTGCCAATGGGTGCGAAGCTCGGCCTCTGCCCTGCGGTCCGACCCGGCGATCACGCTCGCGATCCCCAACAGGAGCATCCCCGTCGGCGACGTTTTCGCCGGCCTGGTGGTGACACCGTGGCGGGGCAGCGTCCTTCCCAGTTCGCTGACCAGCGGGGACTGCACCGCGATCTCGAGGCGGTCCATGACGCTCAAGTTGTCGAACCGGTAGCCCAACCTGGTCACGTGCGCTCCAGCGGGACCCGGGCGGCACCTCCGCAGGGGACCCGAGGCGACCGTCCGTGCAACGGCCCTCGACGCAATCACCCCATGTGCAGACCCCGTGAGCCTCTCTGACCAGGCGCGATGGTGGATTGGCGATCGACGACCGCCGCATGACCGGCCTGCCGGCGTTGCAGCGGGGCTCGACAGCGGTCAGGCGGCCCGGTACCGCAAAAGGCGGCTCGGTTGCACGCCGGCGCCTATCGGCTCGTCCATCGGTTCAAGCGGTCCAAGCGGTCCCGTGGCGTGGGTCGCCCACAACAGGCCCTGCTCACGAGCGATGGCGAGTTGTCGTGAGAGGCCCTCGCCGGCTTCTGGACGCCGAGGGGACGGGTCCCTCGGGCCGGCGAAGGTAGGGGTGACCGCGCGGAAGGGCGTGAGGTCGTGCAGGTGCATGGGAGCGCAGACTTGGCTCGTCGACATACTCGCCGGCAGCGAAGGTTGCTGCGGACAACACGACAAGGAGGTGAGGCAACGTCTACCTACGTCTGGTGCGGGTCACCCGCCAGTTGACGGTGAGGACAGCTCCTGGGGACAAGGCGGCGGCGATCACCCGCAGCGCAGCGAGAACAACAAGCGACTGCAGGTAGCCGCCTGCTGGCACCGCCTGATCCCATCCGTGGGCCACGCCCGCACCCACCATCAAGAGGGGTGCTAACGCCGTCAGCTGTGCGGCCTGCAGCACGACTGCCGCAGCGAACAGACGCGCCAGGTTGTCGTCCTGGCGCACAGCATCCAGCCCGTTGCGGGCAGCCCATCGGATCAGTCCCACGCTGCGCTGTAGCCACGGTGGCGCGCTGCGCAGCAGCCGTGACAGCGGCTTGGCTCGCAGCTCTGGGTACAGATCCTCAACGCTTTTCACAGGCACAGCTCCCACCTTCCCCTTTTCCATCGCCCGTCCGGCGGGCCTGCCCCGAGGTGGCCGTCCCCGTGGGCCAGATCTACGGGGCCGGTCATCGCTCGACTCGAGACATGTGCCGGCGACGGGTCTGCCGACGCGCTGGTCCCCGAGCCCAGCCCGGAGCGACTCCCGGGTGACCATCGTCCTCAACCGTCGACCGCCGTCGAGCGGCTGCCGATGGCGCTGGCGGTGGCGGCGTGCCAGGCAACGTGGGCGGCAATGTTCAACATGGTGGATGCCGGGACATCTCAATGCGCCATGTCAGGGTCACCGAAGAAGCACGCGAGCCGCTCGCCGGGCCCTTGTCACCCTCGAGCCGGTATTCGCCGTGGCTACGGTCGGGGTTCTTGGTGAGGGTGACCGCTCACATCCGAGCACCGGCGAACCGGACTTCCAGGATTTCGCGTGGCTCGCCATGCAGATCCCGCGTCGGATGCGGGTTGCAGGTGGTCAGCGGTCGCTGCGCCGGCGTCGAGGTGTCGCCGGCGCCCAATCGCCTGCATAGGCGTCGTAGCGCCACATGGACCGGCTCGGCGACGTCGGCCCATCCCAGTCCACCTGGACGATGGCCAGCCACCACGACACCGCCTCGTAGCCCAGACGTGTGATGCGGCTGTCCCACTTCCTGAACCGGGCCAGGAGGTCCTCGTCATCGCCGTACTTGTCGAGCCATGCTGTGGGTTGCATCGACGTGACCTTGAGGTCGACCGCCGCAGCCGTGCGGCCCAACGCCGCGACCAGGTCCGGGCGGGTCACGCCGAACCCGGGGCCGTCCCAGGCGGCCGCCAACGGCATCTCCCCCCACACCGCCTCCCATCCGCGGCGCTCGGCCACACGGGCGAGTTCCTCGGCCAGCGCCCCCGCGGCCGGGACCACCCGCTCGAGCACCGCCTCCTGCACCGGGACGAGCGGCTCGTACCGCCCGCAGCCCAACGAAAAGAACTCGTCGGCCAGGGCCGACCAGTACGGGCCGCCGCTGTCGACCAAGCACACCGCCCTCGACCAGTCATGGGCGCCGTCGACGCTGGCCCAGCTGTCGTCGTCGGGCAGCAGCCGTAGGGCCCGCACCAGCATCGAGGCCGCATCGGGCACCTCCCCGAACTTCCGGCACGGGGCCGGCTTCTCGAACGGCATCGTCAGGGCCCGGTGGACGAGACCACCGAGCACAGCGTCTTTGGTCGTCATGTGGATTCTCCTGTTGTGATTTTATGGCTCGCCCGCCATGGTATTCATGCACAGATCTTTGGCAAGAGATTAAGGTAGCGAGTTTACTAGAGATAGCGGCATCGGTGCAGTGGGTGTTATGCCGACAACCAGCCACTATGCACTGCTAGGACTAGACACACTACAAAATCATTGGTCCGAAAAAAAGTCACTCGGCAGGTGGCTGGCGGGTGCGGTGGCCGCTGTGGGCGCCGGCCCGGTAGCTGCATCGGCCGACACTCCGCCAGGGCGTTGGCAGCCCGGCGGGTCGTATCAGCGATGACGCCTGCCTGGCGGGCGGATCGTGCAACGTCTCGTCGTCAGCCGGTGAAAGACACACTCTGGCTAGGCGCGATCGCGACTTGACCGCCTCCGCCCGCTGCGCACAGCCGCACCGGCGAGGGGCTCTGCGTGCGTCCGGCGTCCAGGCCCGAGGCAGCGGGGCCGCCATTACTGCCGAGGTGTAGAAGATCGGACCGATGCCGACGATCCGACGAGCAACCGGGCGGCCCCCTGGCTGGTGCCACTCTCGACTGGGTCGCGCTGGCCACGGAACTGCCGTGATCCGTTGCTGGCCCGCGCTCGTTCGCGCCGGGGGCTGTCGGCTCGCCCGGCGGGTGCCTGCCTGTCAACGGCCGGACCACAATCTGAGGAGATGACCATGGACCGGACCACCCTCGAAGCCCAGCTGCGCGACCGCTGGAGCGAGCAGCCGGTGTGGGGTGAGGTGGAGTGCGGCGAGGGTTGGGACGACCTGGTGGCTCGCCTCGACCGCGACCTGTGCAGACTTGTCCCCGGCTACCGGCTGGTGCAGGTGAAGCAGAAGTTCGGCGGCCTGCGCTACTACGTCGACTTACCGGAGGGCACGACGCCCGAGATGTTGGCCGAGGCGCAGGCGCGGATCGACGAGGCTGAACGTGAGTCGCTCCGCACGTGTGAGGACTGCGGAGCGCCGACCGAGCCGGGGATGCCCCGCCCTGGTCGCAACCGCTGCGCCCGCTGTACGGCCGGCGCCTGACGATCATCCCGACATGTTCGGCGGCCGCCGGGCCAGCCCCGGTCACACTGGTGATCCGCCGGGGAGGTGAGGACATGAGGCTGTGTCCGCCCCCGTGCCAGCACACCAGAGCGCCGCCGGCGAAAGTGTTTCAGCGATCGCTGCGACAACGGTGGCGATCGGGGTAGCGCATTCGGTTGGCTGGCCCCGGACGGCAACACGGTGTTGCCGCCAGGGAGGTGCAAGCCATGCCCGACGACGACCAGCCGACACAGCGACGCGCCAGTAGGCGCCAGGGCGCGGACCAGACGAGCAGCCCCACGACACCCGACCAGACCGCTGCGGAGGGCACCGCGTCGGCGGAAGCGTCAGGACCGGAGGAGGCGGAGACTCGTCCGGCCGGTGGCGAGGAGGTGGAGCCGGCCGATGCCGACGAGCCCATCGAGCACCGGGTGACGGCCACCAGGCCCCGAGCAGACGTGCTCGACCCGCTGGTCGAAGCGGTGCGAACCACCGGCGCGTTTGGCCGCCTGGTGCTGCACTACCCGGAACGTGACGTGACGTTCACGCTCGACGGTGAGACCGCCATGCGTGTGCTGACGATGCTGGTGCGCCGCCGCGACGGCGGGCTGGGAGACCCGATGAGTCCATCGGCCAGTCCGGCGGCAGCGTGGTTCGTGTTCGACCTCGGAGAGCCGTTGGCGGCCAGCTGGACCCCCGGGATGCCGATGCCCCCGCGTCGAACCGCTGTCGATCCGAACCTGCCCGACGCAGCCTGACATCCGCCTGAGCCAGTGGTGGGCCCCCCACCCTGAGGTGGGGGGCCCACCACTGGCTGGGTGTCGATACCGGGAGTGCAGCGACGGCCGACCCCACCACGTTGGATCCCATGAGGATCCCAGGCGGAAACCATCTCGACCGCCAGAAGACCCTCCTTCCGCGCGACTACCTCGAGTGCCCAGAGGAGTTCGGTGCTATCCGCGGCGCCTCCTTCGCAGTGCCTCCAGGGGGTGACGCCATGTCCTTGG
This sequence comes from Actinomycetes bacterium, assembly GCA_021803085.1. GTDB lineage: Bacteria > Actinomycetota > Acidimicrobiia > Acidimicrobiales > RAAP-2 > JAJYVT01. Next base: position 19,201 of record JAJZMD010000110.1, on the reverse strand, counting down.
ACGTGGCACGCCTTCAGCACGAGCTCGTGGTGATCTGGCGAACCAGTCTTCGTCCTCCCAGCCTGACCATGCTGGCTCGCCGCTTCGGCATGTCGAAAGCCAGCCTCTCGCGCATCGCCACAGGGAAGAGATGGATGGGAGACGTGGGGGCCACTGTGCTCGTCTATGCGGCGCGACACCCGTCGTCAATGCCAACCCGCCCAACACCGACCGCCCGATAGCCCGGCGTCTATCGCTGCCTCGACAGGATGCCGACCGCGCCGGGGCCGAGGGCACCGTCCGAGCGAGGGCACCGTCCGAGGCACCGATGGCGAGAGAATCGGCACTCCTGTCGCTCGCGAGTTAGTCCAGACGAGGGATTCGTACCCTGTCCGTGGGGAGGCGAGGGGCGCACAGAATGCTCCCGCGCTACCCTCAGCGTTGCTGGCGGGTCGTGGTCTCCTACCGCCAGTGCTGGCGGACGTACTTGAGGGCGTCGGCCGTGTTGAGAAGGCGCGTGCTGTTGTTCAGGCGGACGTAGAGGTCGGCATCGCCCTTGTCGTTGGACACGAAAACCGGCTCCGGGCTGGGCTTCACGTCGAGCCGGCAGACGTCGTGGCTGTCGACCACGTCGAAGCTGATGCTGACGTGGGCGACCGCGGCACGCCCGATGCGGGTGTCGAGCAGGGTGGTGAGAAAGTTCTCGTAGCCGTCTCGGCCCCGGTTGCCCACCGCTGCGTAGTCATCTTCGAGCCCTCGCGGGCTCCCGTCGTCGGAGACCCCGACGAGCAGTGTCCCGCCATGGGCGTTCAGGAACCCAGCGACGGCCTTCACCAGGGCGAGCTCGATTGTGGGGTCGCGTTGGTTCGTGTGGAGGTTGAGCCGAGCGGTCGACTTGAACTCGATGTTCCGGCTCTCGCCGGCGGCGATGAGCTCTGCGGTGAGGGTGGTCGACGGGCCCATGTTCGTGGCATCGGCGCTGCGGGTCGGCTCCTCCTCGAGCGCCTCGGTCACGAGATCCTCGTCGGGCTGCTCGGCGACGTCGACCCGGTACTCGCGGCCGGTGTCGAGCTCGACGTAGGTGAACGCCGTCTTCGAGAAGTCATGCGCGGCGAGCTTCTTGAGCTGCTCCTTCACCCGCCGCCGGCCCTCCATGGCCCACTCGAGGTACTCTCGCAGCTCAGCCCTGGTCCAGTCACCGTGCGGGTGCAGGAGCTTGAGCAGCCCCGACACTGTCTTGCGCACTGCCTTTGCGTCGCGCTGGGCGAGGTGGGGCCCGAGGGCGAACTCTGCGTCGATCACGTTCACGAACGTGCGCTTGCGGAGCTGTCGCATCGCCTCGGACAGGTAGTCGGAGACGAAGCCGTAGTGGTCGGTGAACAGCTGCGGCTCGAGCTTCGGCGCCTCCCAGCCGGGGAGGTAGAAGTGCATCCGGTCCAAGAAGGCGGGGTCGATCATGGCCTTGGGCAGGTCGGCGAAGAGGTGTGCGTCGCGGACGAGCTCGGTGTGGGGACGGCTCGTGTTGCCCACGAACACCGTCGACGCCTCGGCGACGATCTCGTCGCGGCCGCGGGCGAAGGACCCGGACTCCATGTAGTCCTTGAGCATCTGGACCACCGTCGAGTCCGACAGCTCGAGCGAGGCCACCTCGTCGAAGGCCACGACGTCCCAGTTGCCAAGCAGCCCCACCCGGCCCGTGGCGTTGTTGACGAAGAGCTGGGGAACGGTGATCTTGCCGCCCGAGACGAGGATCGCGTTCGGCGACTGCTCCCTGTAGACGAACGACTTCCCCGTCCCCCAAGGGCCGAGCTCGATGAGGTTGTAGTTGCGCTCGACCATCGGGATGAGCCGGGTCAGCGCCACGAGCTTGGACCGCAGGTCGTAGTGGGAGGACTCGAGGCCGATGGAGCGCACCAGGAGATCGAGCCACTCGTCGCGGGAGAACCGGCCTCGGCTGGCGACGTAGTCGTCGAGGTCGAAGGCCGCCACCTGGATGGGCTTCAAGGCCTTGATGTAGAAGGGACGCAGCGGCCGCTCGTCCTCGAGCTCGTTGTAGAGCAGGTCGATCTGGCACCAAACGCCGCCCTGGAGCAGGCGCTCGTAGCGCTTCACGACGTCCTCTTGGATGTGGACCCACTTGTCGTTGAAGTTGCTGAGCGTCGCCCAGAACCGGTTGTCGGCAAGGCGGCCCTCGACCTTGTCGATGATGCGGTGCTCACCCTTGAACTTGACCTTCGCCTTGGCGAGCTCGGCCTCGTCGGGGCGGATAAAGTTATCCTGGAGCGTCTGGTTGACCACCAGCAGGCCCATCTCGACCACGTCGGGGTCGTCCGAAGCGCAGTACTTGCCGAGAAGGAACTCGAGCACGTGGACCGGGACGTTGTGGCCGACCTTCACCCGGCGCACGAGGTCCTTGCGGACGACACGGCCGGGGAACACGTCGTTGGCGAGGCGGTCGAGGGCGTCCATGTCGGTGGGCATCGCGCTAGTCCTCGAGGTCGTCGTCGAAGGTGGAGATGGGCGCCGCTACGGGCACGGTCGCCTTGCCCAAGACGACGTCCGTCCGGGCGTCGAGCACTTGCACCTCGACCTGATCGTCACGGGCGAGTGGCCTCGTCACCTGGAACACGAGGCGGATCTCGTTCGTGGCCGGCACTTCGACGGTGCCCGAGGCCGTGTCGAACCCATCGCCGTTCACGACATGCCCGACGACGAGGTCCTTCCCCCGCCGGGCGACAGCACGCACGACGACCGACGAGGAGAACAGGTTGCCGCTGAAGGTCACAGTCGCGGCGAACACACCCGTCGAGATGGTCCCACCGACGACGTCGACGTCCACCTTGACCGAGCCAGTGTCGGCAGGCATGGCCAGGTCGGCGACGACGACCGGGATCACGAGCTCCTGTGGGGAGAGCCCACCGTGGAAGAACTGCTTCGAGCCACCAGCCTTGAAGAGGGCCAGGCCGCGGGGCACGAGGAGATCGAGGTCGCTGGCCACGCCGGTTGACGCGAGCGGGACGCGCACGACCGAGGCGTGGTCGACACCGCCGCGTCCGACCCATGCCCGCCGGTGCAGCTCGCCGCTCCCGCCCTTGGGGGCGTCGATCTTGTAGGCGTCTCCGAGGCGCCGGCTGAGGGCGAGGAAGCCGTGGTCGGCGGTGATGACGGCCCGCCGGACACCGGCCTTCGCGAGCTTGGCGACCACGCGGGGCAGCGTGGCCTGGGTGTCGGCGAAGCCGGTCCATGCCGCGCTCAGGAGTCCCGCCTCGCCGTGCACGTCGAACTCGGTCGACCGCACCAGCACGGCTTTCGCGTCTTGGAGCTCCTTGCGCAGCGCCTGTTCGCCGAGCTGAACGCACTTGCCGAGCTCGAAGTCGGTCACCTCGCCGAGGGCGCCACGCAGCAGCGCGCGCCGATCGTCCACGGAGACGACCGGGGTGCCGGCCACGGTGACGGTGAGCGAGCCCCCGTCCTCGTCGATGGCGAGGGACTGGTCGGCCCCTGGGCAAAGGTTCGCCATTCCGACCGGGGTGATGGTCGGGGCGGCCGCCACGGCGGCGAAGAGTTCCACCTCGTTGCCGGCGGCCCGCAGCGACTCGGCCACGTCAGCGGCGAGCTCGAAGCGGAAGGCGTCGACCCACACGTAAGCCGTCGGCGTGGCACCGGTCTTCACGTAGCGGGCGAAGATCTCGCCCTGGCGGACGAGGGTCCCAGTCGAGAACCCGCCGTTCTCGACCGCACTCGTGTAGCGCCCGATAACAACACCGAGCCACTCCTCGTAGGCGGCGCGGGCGGTGGCCACGGGCTGCTCGAGATCCCCGTGCTCGGCCAGGCCCGTGAGGGCGAGTTCGAGCCGTCGGTGGGCCCGGTCGACGCGCCAGCCTTCCTCGGCGTACCAGGCGAGGATCGCGCCGCTGTCGGCGGCGGCGGGCGCGACGTGCGCTTTCAGCTCGAGTCGGAGCTCAGTCAAGGCGACGGCGGCCATCCAGCGGCTGGCGGTCCCGTCGTCGAGCACTGGGGCCATGGTGGCGAGCCTGGGCCATCGACCGCCCGCTCGGCGTCCGGCGAGCTCCATGGCGCCGGCGGCGTCCCCTGCGGCCAGGAGTTCGAGCACCCGGCGCAGGGCAACCTCCTCGAGCGACGGGGCAACGTCCACTGCCACGAGGCCGTCGGTCCAGGAGGTGTCCTCGCCCAGACGGATGACCTCGTCGGCGGCGGCGAAGGACCGGGCGGCGGCCTCGGGGTGCAGTGCCCACCAGTCGTCGAGGGCTCGGGAGCGCGCTGCTCGTTGGTCGTCGGCGGCCGGCGGCAGCGCGCTCCGCAGTCGGTCGGGGAGCGCGCCGGCCCGGTCGACGGTGTCGAGGAGGAGCACTCGAGCGACGGTGGCCCGAAGAGCGCCGTGGACGTCTCCGGTGGTCACGCCGAGCGTCCGCTCCAAGAGGTGTTGGACGTCGCCCCAGGCGCCCTTGGCGTCGAGCGCGGCGTCCGGTTTCCCTCCGAGGACCTCGACGATCATGGCGATGTCGGAGACGCCGGCGCCGAGGATCGGGACCAGCGAGACGAGGCCGGGGGCGACACCGGTGCCTGCCGCGGCCGCGGCCTCGGCGAAGGTGGCTGCCGATTCGACGATGGCCTCGACCTGGCTGGCGGCGAGGTGGGCCCCCAGCGCGTCGCGGACAAGCGCGGGCAGGGGCAGATCGACGGTGTGGGCAGCCGCCCGGAGCTCAGCCAGCGGGTCGGCCTCGGGTGGAGCGGCGCCGACGTACACGACCAGCTTGGGCGGCGAGGCCAGGGCAAGCTGGGACTCGATGCGGTGACGGAGCTCGAACCAGCTGCCCTCGTAGCGAGCGAACGCGGTGTCTGGCGGGACGACCGCGTCGGCGACGTCCGCGTACTGTGCCGGGGCGTCCTGCCACACGACCAGGTGGTGACGCTCCACGGCGGACGTCAGGAGATCGGTGAGCCGGCTCTGGAGCGGGCTCGTCACAGCGCCTCCCGGTACTCGTGCAGGGCCGCCCACGGATAGGCACCCTTCTTGATGGCGGTGAGGTGCTCACCGAGCTGGCGCCACGTGTTACGGGGGAACCAGCGACAAAGCGGTGCCGCGCACAGCACATAGCCGTCGTCGAGGTCGGGCTGCCAGCCGAGGCCGGCGAGGCGAGCGACATCGTCGCGCAGCTCCTGCAGTTCGGCGGCGGTGGTGCGCTCCTGGTCGATGGCCTTCTGGCGCTGGCGGGCCGTCATCGACTGGTCGTCCTGCAGCGAACGCACCTGCTCAGTAGCACGTGCCAGCCGGTGGTCGGCAAGCGTGACGACGGCGTAGAGCATCTCCCGGCTGAAACGAGGCGCGTAGAGCCATGCGCTCCATCCACCGCAGGGGATGGTGAGCTGCCAGTAGACGGGTGCCTGCCGACGACTCTTCGAGTAGCGACCCAGGTGCTCCTTGAAGAATGCCTTACCGAGGTGGTCTCGCAGTGATCGGCTACCAAGCACCGACACAGCGTCTACGAGAAGCTCCTCGCCGTTCGGGCTCGCGGTGGCGGCAACGGTCTGGACCGCGGCGACTAGGTCGAGGGGGTGCCCGGGTTCGTCGAGGAGGACGCCGTCCGGCGGGATCGGCAGGGGGTAGCCAGGCGGGGCCATGACGGCCGGGAACCCATCCTCCCCAACCAGCATCGCCGGCGGGCATAGGGGGACCGGCGCGAATGGCTCGAACTCGCCAGTCGCGCGCGGCTCACGAACGTCCCATCGGCCGAACGCCGTCCCAACGAAGAATGAAGCGATGTCGGAAGCGGTGCGCTTTGGCTCTTCGGGTGGGAGGATTGCCCGCTCCCGCCGCAGGTCGATGAGAATCGAAGGGTGGCGGCGGAACGCGTGAGCGAGAACTTCTAGACGTCGGTCACCTACGTAGGTCAAGTTAGCAATTGACCGCGATCCGCCCGACGAGTTGATGATCTCATCAATGACGCGCTCCATTGGCTCAGCCAGGTAGCGAGCGGCCAATTCGACGTCTTCGAGAGGATCCTTTGGGTAGCTGTCTGGATGCGGACCCTGTTCACTGTCGAGGTACTGGCGTCCATCCTCGTCAATCTTGAGGTGGTCGAGGAGAACCTGCTCGACGGAGTGCCCCTGCGTCAACATCGCAAGCACACGCTCTTCTCGAACTCGTTGACGGCATTCGGCTATGATGATGGCCGTGCTCTGGGCCTCGGTGAAGCCGAGGCCCTCGAAAAGTCTCGTCGTCTCATCATGCCGGTCGGATTCCGCCGCTTTGTCAATCAGAGCTCTTCCGCCGATTACCAATTCATTGATGACCTCTTCTCGCCCAAATGGCCAAGGTAGGTTCTGCACCATACCCGCTTCGTAGCTGCGGGACGCTCCTCCAGAAGTCGTCTCTTCGCCTGCAGCTACCGAAGCGTCCAGCAGGGCCTGAACCAAACGTGAGCGCAGGTAGACCAGGGCCTGACCGGGTTGCCCATACGGAATCAGGCCCGGACCCTTGTCACCGAACGCACAGCCAGCGGGCATTACGCGAATCCCAAAACCACTGTTCGTCCGTCGAGGCCACGTCAGACCGGGTCGGAAGTAATGACCTTCATTCTTCACAACCCACTCTGCATTGCCGTTTAGGTATGAGTATCGGCTGTTGACGTGTTCCTTGACCCGCTCTCCTCGGCGCTCCCACTCCACGACGAGATGTACGTCTGCCCAGTACGGCGAATACTCGCCACCCTTCGCGTATGGTGCCCACCGCTTTCCGAGGAAGGACTCCTCGTGGCTGAATCCGATCTGCTTGGGATGCACTTCCCAGAACAAACGCACAAAACGTAGGTCATCGGCCGTGGCCATTCCCTGACGAACCTCGCCTCCAGCACCCTCGAGCCGCGGTAGTTCCGTAAACAGATGGCGAATCGAATTGCTCATCCAGTACGCAAGCGGGCTACCCGGAATGGCAACAAAGTCCTGACTCGGAACTCGAAATACTCGACGGTCCGCTTCACCGCGCCGATCAGCGGCAATAGCAGAAGAGACGCCTGCTGGCCGATCGGCGTCCTTGAGCAGGCGAATGTAGATGCCTGCATGGTCGCGGTAGGGCTTCGCGGGCGAGAGTGCGTAGGCGGCCGCCTCGACCATGGCGTCCTCCATGACGCCGTACCCGAGATCGGCGAGGGCAACCAGTCGGTTTCCGAGTAGCACCTGGGTTCGCCACGCCTCGAAGGTCTTGAGGAACATGCCCGCCCGCGATGTGATGGCACCGAGGTAGCCCTCGGGCTTGCACAGCTCGAGCCCCCTCCCCACAAACGCGGCGAGGAGGTTGTAGTCCCGGGTCGGGATCCATGGGTAGGCCGACTTGAGGTAGTCCTTGGTGTCGGGAACCGGCTCGCCGAACGGCGGGTTCATGAGCACGGCGTCGTAGCGGTTGCGGACCGCCTCCACGAACTTCACGGCATCCGCCGCGCCCGCGGCGAGGAGTCGCTCTGCCGGCGTGGCCGCGGCGGCGTCGGCGGCACGTTGCAGTGCGGCGATGACCGCCCGTTCGGCGTTGCCGAAGTTGTCGTGCGCGATGCCGGCGGTCGCGAACAGGTTGTCGCCGGTGTCGTCCGCTCCCGCGACGGTGGCCCGGATCTCGCTCCGCAGGCGCTGCTCGGCCTTGAGCAGCGGGCCCAGCACGGGGGTGTCGCGCAGCGCTACCCGCATGGCGTCGACGAGCTGCCGGAGGTCGGTGCCGAGGCCGGCTGCGGCCTGGGACCAGGCGGCCGGGTCCTCGGGCAGCGCGCGGGCACACACGATGTTGGGTGGCGGGAGCGGAGCGCGGCCGCAGGCGCGTCGGGCTCGGAAGACGACGGCGGCCTGGGCCACCTGCACGGCGCGCGGGTCGATGTCGATCCCCCAAAGGCACGGCACGATCCGCTCGGCTGCCTGCTCCGGAGGCACGCCCTGGAGGCTCCAGGCAGCCTCGAGGATGTCGTAGCAGCCGAGGAGGAAGTGCCCGCTGCCGCAGGCGGGATCGAGGACCCTGACCTCAGAAAGGTCGAGCGGCGCCCCCCTGGTCGTGGGCGGGTCGACGAGCAGGTCAAGTTGGTCGAGCAGCGGCGTCGCCGGGTCGGCATCGACGAGGCGGCGGCCAAGGGTGTTGTGGACGAGGAACCGCACGACGTACGCAGGGGTGAAGAACTGGTTGCGCACCGCGAGCTCGCGGCTGTCACGGGGGGCCGCCGATTCGGACCGCATCTGCTGGCGCTCGTGCTTCGTGTTGAAGAACTGGTACGCCCACCCGAAGGTGTCGTCGGCGTCCCACAGGTCCCCATTGGCCGGGTCGGCGAGGAGCGCGACTACCGCCTCGAACGCGGGCTTGGACGGGCGCAGGGCGAGGAGCGGGTTGCGAGGGTCGAACAGGGCGGGGGCGTCGATGGCGAGCTCGTCGGCACACTGGGCGAGGTAGGTCCAGTAGCCGCCGGTGTCGTCAGCGGTGGCGAGGAGCGGCGCGAGGTCCCGGACCCATTGACGGAACCCGGAGGAGTCGGCACTGTCGCGCAGTGACGGCACGAGCACACCCAGCGCGTCTGCCACGCGGATGGCGAGCAGCCGGTTGAGGTGGGTGAAGGCCACTTCTCGGGTCAGGCGCTCGACCGACGCCTGCGCCGTGGTGCCGTCGGCTCGGAGGTGGGCGAGCACGGCTTCGAGGGTGTGCCGACGAGCACGCAACATCGGGTCAGGCGCGAGGCCGGCTTCGTCCTGGATGGTGCCGTCGGGCAGGATGCCGTAGGTGCCGCGCAACGTCCGCTCGGCGTCGTCGTAGAGGGTCGACCGGGCGGTGGTGACGAGCTGCGCAAGGGCGCGGCGCTGGCGGTCGTCGAGCCCGCTCACGTGAGCCGTACCTCCTTCTCGTCGCCGAGCAGTTCCGTCACCCGCTTCTTGAGCCGTTCCACGACGAGATCGAGGTCCTCCGGCGTGCGGATGAGGTCGGGGGCGATGTCGGCGACGGCCACGGTGGCGAGCCGCTCCTTGGCGACGACCTTGTCGAGGGCATGTGCCACCTCTGTGGCCGCCTTCTCCACGGCGTCGAGGCGGGCTTCGAGGACCTCGGCGGCGACTTCCTCGCCTTCAGCGGGCACCAACTGGTCGAGGCGGGCCATCGTCTCGCCCAAGACGTCGGCTTCGACGTTCGGAAAGCGAGTGCTGATGGCAGCCCGCTCCGCCTCTGTACGGGCGACGAGCTGTGCACGGAGCTCGGTGAGCCGGGCCGCCCGGTGGGCGGTGACCGCCGACGCGATGGCGGTGATGCGCCCGAGCTTGCCAGCAAGGTCACCCGCCGCAAGGAGATCCCCTAGCTCGCCGTGCTCTGCGGCGAGTTCGGCAGGGAGGCCGGCGCCAGAGCTGGTGGCGACCTCGTGAGCGGAGCGGAGCTCTTCGAGGTGCGAGTCGACCAGTGTCGCGAGGTCGGCCACCCTCTTGCGGCTGGCCACGAGGTCGTCCCACACGGCCAACGCGGTGAGCACCGCGCCGTCATTGTCGCCGGCAGTGATGTCGCGCACGGCGTCGACGACCGTCGTCACGGCCGCGGGGACCGGGATGCCGAGGCCAGCGAGCGTGGCGCGTACCTTGTCGGCGGCGGCGCCGTCGGGGGTGAAGAGCTCCCGGGTGCGCGCGGCGAGCTCGTCGGTTGTCGCATTGACCTTCGTACCGACGACGGCCATGAGCCGCTTCGCCAGGTCGACTCGCGTCTCGACCGGGACGGTCTCTTCATGTGGTCGGAAGCTCGCCGAGCGGAAGGCGGCTGGTCCCTTGAAGACGGCGTCGAGGCGATGGTCGTCGGGGCTCTTGATGAGCGCACCCTGGTAGCGGACATCGAGTAGGCCCTCGCGCACGCCAGCTGCCAGGATGGCTTGTACCACTTCGAGCGACGCGCCGTAAGGGGGCGCGGCGAACGTCGTCGCCAGGGACGCGCCCGTCACCTCCGACCTGTAACCGTGCTGGGTTGCGATCTCGTCGAGGACGACCTTGAGCGGGCCCTTCGACCGCTCGACCTCCCGCCCAGTCGGCGTGACCACAACGAGCTTGATGGTTGTCAACGAGGGCGGTACGCCGGCGAGGCTGGCGTCGCGGAGCACGAGCAGCGGATCCGTCGCCTTAAGGGAGGCGGCGAACTCGCCCAGGCGGGTGTAGATCTCGGGGATCCGCTCCTCGACGATCTTCTGCCCCATCGCTTTCAGCGCACCCTCGGGCACGCCGTCCTCGCGGCCGAGGAACACGACACGGCCGGCGGCCAGGTCAGCCTCGAGGCCCCGGCGTGCTTTGTCCTCCCACTCGGCAGCGAGCCGCCGCTCCCGCGCTACCAGCTCGGCGTCCTCACCGCCGCGGGCGCTTGCCTGTCGGCGGTTGATCATCTCCAGGCTCTTGTGCAGCTCCTCGAGTGCCTGGGTGGTGGCGTTCGACAAGTTGTGGGTCCACCAGATGCGGTTGGTGTTCGCCTTCGCTCGTGACTGCGTGACGATGTCGCCGAGGTCGCCAGGGTCCTGCTCGAGGACCACCAGAGGGATGTCACCCTTCGAGAGCTTCTCGTCGCCCACGGTCAGCTCGACGGTGAAGGTGCGCCCGGCATTGGCCGACAGGCTTCCGAACGACTCCTCGAGGAGCTGCCTGCGGAGGCGGTTCACATCGGCGACCCGGGGGGTGATGGCATTGCGAGCGTCGATCCACGACTTGCCCTCCGGCGACTGGAGGCGGTAGCCGGCGGTACCGAGCTCGATCCTCCCCTCGGCGACGAGCGCCTCGATGGCGACCGTGACGTCGGCCTCCATGGACTCGGCGGCCACGTCGTCGTGGAGCATCACGGCGATGTTGTGAGCATCGAGGGTGAGGTCGCGCACGTCGACGCACAGCGCGATCACCTTGAGGACCCGGGTGACGAGGACGTCGGTTCCGTGGCGGGCCGCGACCTGCTCGACCTCGTCACGCCAGCGCGGTGGGATGATCGACACCATGACGTCATAGGCACGGTCGATCGTGGCGAGCCGCCCCACGTCGCCGCCGCCGATGCCAGCCCCGGGAGCGATGACGAGCTGCTGTGTGAGTCGAAGCAGCGTGCGGTTGGCGCCGCCGACCATGCCACCCTCACGCCGCGCGGTGACCGCGTCGATGAACAGGCGCACCTGGTACGGCAGCAGCGGGTAGAGGCGCACGACATGCTCCTCGGCGAGGTCGGTACCACGGGAGCCGGTCAGCTTGACGTTCGCGTTCAGCTGGTTGCGGGTCGCTCCGAACGCGGCCCGGATCAGGGTCTGGCCCTCGGCAGACTTCTCGAGCACGCGGGCGGCCACGACGTCCTCGATGTCGGAGGGCAGCAGGTCGACCTTGATGGGAAAGCGGTCCTTCACCCGGGCCAACTCGCTGCGGTTCCCCTCCAGGGACTCGACGATGTCCTCGAGCCGCTGCTGGCTGGTGGCAAGGAACCAGAGCCGGCCACGGGTCTTCTGGAACGCCTCGGCCACGCCCTGGAGATCACCGACGCGGTGGACGTCGCGGGCGACGTACTGGCCGACCTCGTCGACGACGAACATCACTCGGGTCGCGCTCTCGCCGCGGCGCTCGAGCAGGAGAAGCGCCCGCTCGGCAAGCCAGTTGGCGTCGATAGTGATCTCGAAATGGCTCCGGGCGAAGCTGTCGGGCGTCTCGAACGTCTCGGGCTCGATGTCGTGGAGGACCCTGCTCATCTCGCTCTTGGCGAGCGGGTCGTGGTGGTCGGTCGACCACGGTCGGTCGTACACTTCCTGGTACCGGTCGGCGAAGGTCTCGTAGAGACCCTTCGTCTCGAGGCGGATCTCCTGCTCGGCCAGCACGACGACCGTCGAGTATCCGAGCCTGTCGAGCAGCGCGCGGTACAGCGGGAGGACGATGCTCTCGCCCTCGTTGAGTACGTTGTGCGAGGAGAGCAGGTCGACGAGGACCGTCACCGTCTTGGCCCGCTCGTGGATCTGCGTGGTGAGCAGCTGCTTGAGCCGAGGCGCGGTCGTCTGCTCGAAGAACCAGTCGCAGGCGGGCTTGCCGGTGATGACTGGGTTGGCGACGAGGTAACCGAGCACCTTGGCGAAGCTGGACTTCCCCGAGCCGAAGAAGCCCGAGATCCAGACGTTGGTGTCCTCGGTCGGGTTGTCGATCGTCTCCTGGTAGGGGTCGAGCACCTGGCCCATCGCCGCCTGGATGCGCTCGGTGGCGACGTACTCGGTGAGCTCCTCGGCCACGATCGTCTCGTCGTCGAGCTCGACCTTGATGACCTCTTCGATGCGGCGCTCGATCGCCCGCCGGAAGACCTCTGCGACCTTCACTCGTCGTCTCCTCTCGGGATGATCGTGGCGCGGTAGCCGTAGTGGGCTGGCAGGATGTCGAGGAAGCTGAGCCCGAAGCCCCCGTGGAGCCGCCCTGGGTAGAGCAAGGTGACCGGCAGCCGGACCCTTCCGAGCAGCTCGTCGAGCAGGCCAGACGTGCGGATCGCGGGGTACAGCGCGCCGGCCCGGTACAGGAACACCGCTGAGCGCAGGGACAGGTCGTTCACCGCGTCGACGATCCGGTCCGTGAGCGACGGCCGGCGGCGAAGGAGGTTGCCGATCGACTCGATCACCTCGGAGAGCGCCGTGCCGTCCTTCTCGGCCTCGATGATGGCGTCGAGCCGGCCGCTCTCCTCGATGGCCCGCCAGAACAGATCGGCGAGCGAGATCGCGACGCAGTCGATCTGCTGCGCTTCGAGCCAGAGCTTCAGGTCGGCGAGGTCACGGCGCACCCGGTACTCACGATCGGGCAGGTACTGGTACAGCTGGTAGGGGCCGTCACCGAGCGGGTTGGCGTGGAAGGCCACGATCGCGTCGGCCACCTGCTGGATGCTCCTAGGCAGCGGCACGGATCGCCTCCTCGACGCTCTCGACGTGCCAGTCGATGCGGACGGCCGTCCCGGCGCTGCCGTAGGTGAGGACCCCGGCTCGGGCGGCCTGGTGGAGGAGGTCTTCCACCCGATCGGCGCTGAGCATCCACCGCCGCCACACGGCCGAGGTGACGAGGGCGGTGGATGACGCCCCCTGTTCGTGCAGCCGGAACGCCACGTAGGCGAACCCCCTCACGGAGAGCTGCGGCGCAGCGAAACGCTTGACGGTGGCGCCTTCGAGGATCTGGAAGTCGCGGAGAGCGGCCAGGAGGCCCCGCCCGACCTTGGTCCGCACCGTCGGCGACCACTCGGGGAGCATCCCGGCGCCGGCCTGCTCAGTCAGCCAGGTGGTGGTGTCGTCGATCGTGACCCGGGCTCTTCCGGCCTCGTACCAAGCAAAGCAGGGGCCTTCGGCGAACGTGGCGAGGAGGAGCTCGTCGCGGCTTGTCTCGTAGTACGCCGCCTCGGCGAAGGCCCGGTGGTCCTGGAGGAGTTGCTTCAGGGCCGTGACGACATGGGCCCCGGGTGCTACGAACCTGGGCGCGAGGCAGCGCAACAGGATGTCTTCGAGGCGCCGGCGCGTCGCCTTGCCCAGGAGGTTGCCCTCGCTGACCCGACGGAGGTTCACCTCCGCCGTCTCGGAGAGGTCCCAGACCTCCACCAGGCGGCGGGTGTCGGGCAGCAGCGCGCCGCCCTTCTGGATGTTGACGGTGAACATCGTCACCATCAGGCGAGGTCGAAGTACGGGACGACGAGCTCGTCGCCCTGGTCGACGTACGAGGCGGCGAGCGTCCGGGCAATCGTTGCCGTCTGCGCGGGATCGTGGAGAGCGACGATGGGCAGCTTCCCGAGTCGGAGGGTGGCGCCGATCCGCTCACCGGTCGGCGGCGCTCCAGTCATCCGGGCGAGGCTCTCGTGACCGTTGTGGACGCTCGACCAGCCCCGGAGCTCGTCGAGGAACGAGGCATCGCCCCCGGTCTTGAGCTCGGCCAGCCAGGCGAGGGCCTGGCCGAAGGCGGGCAACGGTTCCCCGAAGAGGTGGACCACGTCATCGCGGTCGGGGAGGGCGTCGCGGTGCCGCTTGGCGGCGGAAAGGACGGCGAGCTCGGCACCGGCCATCGCGGCCGTGCGGGGGAACAGGTCCGGCAGCACGTACTCCCCCACACCGTCGAGGCCGTGGGAACGCCACCAACCGGCCAGGTCGGCCTCGCCCAGGCGAGCGACGGCGATGACCAGGTTCGCCGGCTCGCCCCCGGTGCTCATCGGGAGACCTCACCGGCCCGGGCGAGGCTGTGGTGGGACATCGCTCCCCAGTCGGTTGGCGGCGGGTACGGGCGGCCCCAGTGTAGGGGGCAACCAGCCACGGTTCCCGGCCCGTCCGACCCGCCTTCGAGCCGCGACAGTACCCCGTCCGACAGGCGCCAAGCGCCACCAGCCGCTTCCCGGACAGTGGGACGTGCCCGGGTGGTGCCGGCTATTGTCTCGCGCGTTCTCTCGCGAGTTTTCTTGCAGTCCCGGGCCGCTAGCTCATCGGGTAGAGCAGGGGACTTTTAATCCCAAGGTGCCGGGTTCGAGCCCCGGGCGGCCCACCGATATTCACTCAGGTCAGGCTGGCTGCGGCGCTGGTGTCACTCCTCGGCAGCAGTGTTCTGTGCAACGCGAAACCCCACAACCTGGGGGGGCGAGCATGCCGGGGAGCGTGCGCCAGCGGCAGCCGGGCGTGTGGGAGCTGCGGGTCTACGTCGGCCGTGACGCGGGCGGCCGGGTGCGGCACCAGCACGCGACGTTCCGCGGCACCAAGAAGGCCGCCGAGTGGGCGCTGGCCCCGCATGGTGGCCGACGTGGACCGCCAGCCGCCGGTGCTGGCCGACTCGGCCGAGCGTCGCTGGGGGCCGTCGACGACGGTCAACCCTCCTCCGTCGACCGCAACGGCAAATGGGTCCTCTTCTTCGGCCTCGAGCCCAGACAGCCTGGCGACGTCCTCATCGACGAACTCGAGAACGGCCCTGGCCCTCCCGCCCACTGACCCGGGCTGTTCGCCATGCCGCCGGGTGGGGCGACACTTGGCCTTCCCGTCTGCCCGCCGCATGACAGACTGACAACCATGCAGGGGACCGCCTCGCGGGACGCCGAACTGTCCGAGGAACCCTCGGTCTCTGCTGCTGTCCGGGCGATCGTGGACGCCTGCGGCCCTCGCACGATCGTCCTCTTCGGATCGGTCGCCAGAGGAGAAGCCCGCCCCGACAGCGACATCGATCTGCTGGTCGTCATCGACGACGAGGCCGACTGGGCGCGTGCAGCGAAGGCCGTACTGCTGGCGGTGGCCCGCCTCGAGCCGGAGGTCGACGTGATCGTGACCACTCGGGCCCGGGTGGATGCCAACAGGGGGCAGGCCGGCACCATCATCCGTCCCGCGCTGCGCGAGGGTCGAGTGGTCTACGAACGTGCCGCCTGACAGGCCACTGGATGCACCGGCCATGTGGATGGCCAGAGCAGAGGACGACCTCTTCATGGCGGAGACGGTGGCGGCAGGCTCCGGCCCGCCATGGGGAACCTGCTACCACGTGCAACAGGCGGTGGAGAAGGCATCGAAGGCGCTGATCGTCGCTGCGGACGAAGACCCGCCCCGAACGCACAACCTCGCCCGGCTGAACATCGCCGTCGAGCCGGCGATGTTCGAAGGCGAGGACGACGACATGCTGGCGTCGCTCACCCTCTGGGCCATCCAGCAGCGCGACCCGGCCGACCAACCGGAGCCGACTGCGGCAGATGCCCAAGCAGCGCTCGCCTTCGGTCGCCGTGCCCTCCACGCTGCCGGTTCCCAGCTCCGCGGCTGACGTCCTGGCCCCGAGAGCTCCGCCCGACCCAACATCCAACCCAACATCCGCAGGTCTCGACGTCCCGACCGGTCCGGACCGGTCTCCCCGACAGCGTTGACGGCCGAGCCGGCCGGCCGGCCGGCCACGATGCGACCCGCTGGCACGCCCTCATACCCACCGCCACAACCCCGAGCCCACTTTTCATCCCAAGGTGCCGGGTTCGAGCCCCGGGCGACCCACGGCGTTCGGCCCGGTTCAGCGGGTTGTCCGGGTGATGCCACTTCTCGGCAGCAGGGTTCTGTTCAACAGCCACCGGGATGTGCCGGGGCGAGGCCTGTGCCCTGCGTGGTCGGACGTCGACGTCGAAAGCGGCACGGTGCGGATCGACGAGAGCACCGTGGCCGTCGAGGGCGGTGCGGTGGTGAAGGGCCGAAGACGCGGGCCAGCATCCGAACGGGGGCTGTGGGCCGGGGGTCGATCGCCGAGCCTGAGCGATTGCGGACGGTGCAGGCGAAGCTGGCCGCCGACTGCGGCGAGCGGCTCGGTGAGGACGGCTAGGTGTTCTCGAACGAACCCGGCGGGGGAACGCCGCTTCATTCACCCCCGAACAAGGGGGAATCTGCAGCAGGGAAGAAGCCAGGCGGTCGGTCCGCTCCGGCCGCCCTCCCCGGGCGGCGCGTGATCAAGCGACTTCGGGACCACGCCCGGGGTTCGGTCGGTTCACGTGGCGTCGGAATCGCCGAGGACGGCTCGTTCGGTGACCTGCAGGCTGAGCGCGGCAGCCACGTCGCAGATGCGGGCAAGGCTGGCCGAGCGGTAGCCGGTGGACTCGTAGCGCTGCACCTGCTGCTCGGCCACGCCCAGGGCGTCGGCGAGCTGGCGCTGGGTCCATCCCCGGGCGATCCGCGCCTTGATCAGCAACGTGGCCAGCTCCGCCAGGGAGCTTCCCTCCAGCGCGGCGACACCGCCGGATCGCAACTCCTCGTACTCGGCGATCTCCGTTCGCAGATCGTCGGCCTGCGAACGCACGGCGTCGAGCTCCAGGGCAGTCAACTTGGAACCAGGTTCGCTCGCCGCCTTGGCCTCGAGGTTCGCGATGGCTTCGTCGAACCTGGCGAGATGGGTCCTGGTCGCCCTGTACTGCACCTCGCTCGTGATCACGGCTCCGCTCCCATCATGAGCACCACGATGCCCTTGCGCCCACCGTCCCGGTCATTGCGGAAGAACCCCGAGAACGACAGTCTCGAGCCCGCTTCAACGACGTTGGGAAGCAGTTCACCGCCGAACCGCCGCTTCTGTCCGGCGCGTCCGGGGCTGACGTCCATGAGAACCGGGGCGAGAACGTCGAGGTTGCCGCCGTCGGTGTCCCAGCACGCGTCGAAGCCCCCTGGTTCCTTCTTGGCGGTCACGAAGCTCCCGTTCAGCCAAACGCCGTCGGCACCCTGCGGCGACTGGCAGCTCGATCGCCTCGGCGAGCCCGTCGAGGAGCTGCCGGCGACGCGGGTTCCAGCCAAAGCGCTCCACCACCTCCTACCAATCCACTGGGTGCTCCCCGTCCGCGAGCCGCCCCGTGGCAGAGTCGAACGGCGGAAGCACGACACAACAACATCATTGTGGTGTCGTCGGCGGGTTCCAGCTTTCGGTCACGAGCCGAGGTCCGTCACCCCGCTCGCCATCGACGACTGCCCACGGACCGAGTCGAGGTCGACAGCGCGAGCGTGCCCATGGAGAACACCAGCTCTGCCTCCAGCCGTCCACGCTGTGCCGTGTCGCCTCCCATCGTTGTTGGCGACGAGAGGAACGCGCTGGGGCGCATGAAATTCCCGCACCCGACGCGTTGCTCGTGGATCTCCGAACCGGGACACTAGGCGCTCGCTCGGCAGTCATTTAGACTTCGTTCGTGCCTTCGGACCTGGCCTTGAAGACCATGAACCGCGTCCACCGGCTCGTCCTCGGCGTCACCGGCGGCCGGCTCGGCTGGTCGGCCGCCGGCATGCCGGTTGTCGAACTGACCACCGTGGGCCGGCGCAGTGGCCAGGCTCGGACCACCATGCTGACCTCCCCCCACCAAGAGGGATCGACGATCGTCGTCGTGGCCTCCCGGGGCGGCGACGACCACCATCCGGCCTGGTTCCTGAACCTGCGCGACCAGCCGGACGTCACGGTCTCCGTGGGCGGCCAACCAGCGCAACGGATGCGGGCCGAGATCGCCGGACCGGCTGAGCGGGCCAGGCTGTGGCCGATCATCGCCGACGCACACCGCAACTACGCCGGCTACCAGCGCAAGACCGAGCGGCAGATCCCGCTCGTCCTCCTCCGCCCGACCGGGACCTGACCCGGTCGCGAACCGCACCATGACCAGCGAGCCGGGCCGTTCATCCCCGCCCGTCGCGGCGCAAAGGCGTCACACCCCGGGCACCGACCGCAGGTCGATCGCAGCGACGTCGCCGATGACGATGGTTGCCGGAGACGGAACGGGGATCGCGCCGATCCGGTCGAGCGTGGAGCGGTGGACGTGCTGGGCCGGGGTCGTCGCCGCGTGCACTGCAGCCACCGGGGTGGCCGCCGGCATCCCGGCCGAGCACAGCCGATCGGCGATCCCAGCGATGTTGGACGCACCCATCAGGACCACGATGGTGCCGCCGAGCGTCACCAGCGCCTCCCACCAGGCGAGCGGGATCAGCTCGGGATCCTCGTGTCCGGTCAGCACGGTGAACGATCGGGAGGTGCCCCGCACGGTCACAGGAACACCGGCGGCTGCCGGCGCGGCGAGCACCGAGCTGATGCCGGGGACCACGTCGAACGGCACGCCGGCGGCCGCCAACGCGGCCGCCTCCTCGGCACCCCGGCCGAACACCAGGGGGTCCCCGCCCTTCAGCCGCACCACACAGGCGTAGCGGCGCCCGGCCTCCACGAGGATCCGGTTGATCTCCGACTGGGGAACCGGGGCCGACCCCGGCGACTTGCCGACGTCGACGATCTCCGCACCAGGGGCCGCCAGCGGCAGCAGCGGCCGGGCCAGGCGGTCGTGGACGACCACGTCGGCCGAAGCGAGGAGCCGAGCTCCCCGCACCGAGATGAGCTCGGGGTCACCGGGACCCGCACCGACGAGATGGACGGTCACCGTCCCGATCCCGCGTCAGGTCCGGGGGCGCTCCCAGGATCCAGCTCGCCGTGGAGCCGGGCGACGCCGCCGAGGTCAGCATGGCGGGTCGTGCCAGACCCGTCTGGCGGGTGCTCGTGGGCCGCATGGTCGTGGGCCGCATGGTCGTGGGCCGCATGGTCGTGGGCCGCATGGTCGTGGGCCGCATGGTCGTGGGCCGCATGGTCGTGGGCCGCATGGTCGTGGGCCGCATGGTCGTGGGCCGCGTGGTCGTGGGCCGCATGGTCGTGGGCCGCATGGTCGTGGGCCGCATGGTCGTGGGCCGCATGGTCGTGGGCCGCATGGTCGTGGGCCGCATGGTCGTGGGCCGCATGGTCGTGGGCC
>JAJZMD010000051.1 GCA_021803085.1 Actinomycetes bacterium | reverse complement strand
TGAGGACCGCCGTCCCACCCTCACCTGGCCCCGAGAGATCCCCGTCGACGGGGAACCAGCCGACGTGGTGGAGATCGTCGAGCGCTACGGCGCCTGGCTGGCCACCTCGTCCTATGTCCGGAAGCTCTTCGTGAACGCTGATCCCGGCGCCATCCTGACCAGCCGTCAACGCCAGCTCTGTCGCAGCTGGCCCAACCAGACCGAGATCACGGTCCCTGGCATCCACTTCATCCAGGAGGACTCCGGTGACCAGATCGGTACTGCCATCGCCTCGTGGCTGGATGCACCCGGAGAGGTGGAGGGCTCCTGAAGCCCGGTCGATCGCGTGGAACCGGGTTCGGTTGGGCGCGAGACGATTCTTTGTTGCATCGGGTCAGCCGGTCACCGGCCGGTTCCTCGACCCGGCCTCGCCTCACTCCCTCGATCGAGCTGTCGTTCTACGGCGACCTGTGGGCAGGGACTGCCTCGGCACAGCTGCCCGATCTCCGCGAAGTTCGCTCCACGGAGGTGGACCGATGGACTCGGCATGGTAACGGTCGTGACCTCACACCATGTGGTGGGGCAGCGCCGGCGACCTCCAGCTCGCCCCGGCAGGTCCACAACCGCGCTCCTTTTCGAGCCAGAACCGATGAGCCAAGGAGGCTTGCTGTGAGCACACCGAGCGTGGTGGTCTTCGACGTCAACGAAACCCTGTCGGACCTGACCCCGATGGGACAGCGTTTCGCGGACGTCGGCGTGCCCGAATGGACGGCGAAGGTCTGGTTCGCATCGTTGCTGCGCGACGGCTTCGCACTCACCGCTGCCGGCACTACCGAGCGGTTCTCCACCATCGGCGAAGGGGTGCTCCGCTCCGTCCTGGCCGGCCAAACCTTGACCCGCAACCTCGACGCGGCGATCGCGCACATCATGAGCGGGTTCCTCGAGCTGGCCGTCCATCCGGACGTACCCGACGGTGTGCGCGCGCTTGCTGCCTCTGGTGCACGCCTCGTCACGTTGACCAACGGCTCGACCGAGGTCGCCGAGCGACTCTTCGCGGCCGGCGGGATCCGTGACCACTTCGAGCGGCTGCTGTCCGTCGAAGACGCCGGAGCGTGGAAGCCGGCCGCGGCCGCCTACGAGTATGCGGCGCACACCTGTTCGGTCGATCCCGCTGACATGCTGCTCGTCGCCGTCCACCCCTGGGACATCGACGGAGCCAAGCGGGCTGGCTTGCGCACCGCGTGGATCAATCGTCAAGCTCGGCCGTACCCCGCCCACTTCCTCGCCGCCGACCACTCCGTCGCCGCCCTGTCGGAGCTTGCCGGAGTGGTCGGTTAGAGCTTTCCGGGGCTGACGTGCTCGGGCTCAGCCGATAGCGGCGCCACGCCGGGACAGGACGGCCGTCGCTCCGCGCGCCGGGACGAGCACCGTCCCGGCGAGGCGCGCCCGTTCGCCACGAGCGTCGGTCGGCTCGAGGGTGAAGGCAGCGACCAGCTCGCTCAGCACGATCTCCAGCTCGGCGAGTGCCAGCTCCGCTCCGAGGCAGCGCCTCGTGCCCCCGCCGAAGGGTATCCACGTCGCTGGGTTCGGCACAGAGCCGCCGATAAATCGCTCGGGGACGAACGCGGCGGGCGAGGAGTACAGCTCAGGGTGGCGGTGGACGAGCAGCGGCGCCACCACGACCAGGGTGCCCGCCCCGACGAGATGGCCGGCCAGCTCCATCGGTGCGGTCAGCTCGCGTATGGTGTCGACGACCGGAGGCCGCCACCGGAGCACCTCGCGGATGACACCCTCGAGGTAGCTCGGGTCGCCAGCGGCGAGCGATTCCTCTAGCCCTTCCGGACCGAGGGATGAGGTTGCACATCCCCCGCAAAGGGGGGTCCGGCGATGGACTCTGTGGTTCCCATCACAGAGCCAAGGAGCCCATCACCGTGACCCCAGCAGAGATCATCTACCAGCGCCGCATCGCCGTGTTGGAACATGCCCAGCGGACTGGGAATGTGGCCGAGACCTGTCGAGTCTTCGGGATCTCGCGGACCCGTTACTACGCCTGGAAGAGACGCGCCGACGCCTACGGACTGGCCGCCCTGGTGCCCAAGGCCCGCCGGGCGCCCCAGATGCCCTCGGCCACCCCCACCCATGTGGTCGAGCGCCTCTTGACCCTGGCGGTGTTGGAGCCCACCATCGGCTGTCGCCAGTATGCGGACCAACTCGGCGACCAGGGATTCTCCATCGCCAAGTCGACGGTGCAGCGGGTGCTGGTCGCCCACGGGTTGGGCCGGAGGCGGGAGCGCCTGGCCAGAGCGGCGGCCATCGCCGCCGCCACTACCGGTCTGGTCACCGAGGCGGCCCGGGAGGATGAGCCCTTCGGGTTCTGCCTGGCCACCGGCGGGCCCGGGGAGCTCGTCTGTCTGGACAGCTTCTACGTGGGCCACCTGAAGGGTGTCGGCAAGGTGTATCAGCTCACCGCCATCGACGTCTTCACCCGCTGGGCCTTCGTGGCCATCGTCCTCGGCCCGGTCACCGGGGCCCACACCGTCGGGTTCGTCGACCAGCTGCTCCGCCACTACCGGCGCCAAGGGGTCACGGTGCGGGCCGTGCTCAGTGACAACGGGCCCGAATACAAGGCCACGGCCTTCCGGGCCCACCTGGTCCGAAAGGGCCTGCGCCACGAGCGCATCCCGGCCCGCTCGCCCAACCACAACGCCGTCTGCGAGCGCTTCCACGCGACGATCCTCCAGGAGTGCTGGCGACCGGCCTTCCATCGCCGGCGCTTCACCTCGATCCGCCAGCTCCAGGCGGAGGTCGATGCATGGCTCGCCACCTACCACCGCAAGCGACGAAACCACGGTGACTACATGGCCGGTCGCACCCCTCACGAGATCCTCGACAAGCACAAGAGGAACAAGGCAGCATGATCACCATCAACCACGGAGTCCGTCTGTCACCTCGACCCTCGGTCCGGAAGCTCTAGCCGGGCGAGCACTGCCGGCTCACGCACCAGGCGCTCGATCGCCCAGGCCAGGGCGGCTGCCGTCGTCTCATGTCCCACCAACAACAGCGCCCGTAGCTCCTCGAGCAGCTCCCGGGCGGGTGTCGGTGCGTCGTGACCGGCCACGTCGAGCAGGAAGTCGGCAACGTCATGGCGATCGGCGCCAGGATCGGCGCGCTTCGCAAGGAGTTCGACGATGGCCCGGTCGACGGCCTGCTGATGCTGGCGCACCCTTTGCAACGTCCGGTCGCGCAGCTGCCCCGACCCGAGCGGCCACAGCCACGTCCCGGCCAGTGCAGCGGGCCCGGTGGCACGCCTGACGAGGCGGTGGAGGCGATCGACCTGATCCTCGTCGGTGAGGCCGAGGACCACCTCGGAGATGACCGCGAAGGACAGATCCGAGAGCCGCGGCAGGAGCGGCATCGGCCCATCTGCAGGCCACTTCGCCAGCTCGCGCCGCGTGACGTCGATGATGGCTTCTCGACGGCGGGCAAGGCCGTCGCCGTGGAACAGCGGGTTGAGCATCCGGCGGCGCTCGCCGTGAGCATCTCCGTCCTGGCGAAGCACACAGCTCGGACCGAGCAGGGGGAGCACCCGTCCGGTCGCTGACCCGGTCGCTGAGGATGCCGGGTCGCTGCGGATCACGTCGTGCGCCGCCGAGGGGTCGCCGACCACCACGATGCGACCGACGGCTGGGAGCCGCAACGCGAAGAGGTCGCCGTGGTGGCGAGCCCAGGTCGTAAGCGATCCGACCGGGTCCACCCACATCGAGGCGAGCTGGACCAGTGGGGGAACTGCGACCGACGGGATCCCGGTCGCTCGGCAAGCGCTCGATGCGGTCACGAGCGCTTGCGCCGCCAATCGGCCAGGAGCCGCCGGGCCGCGTTGCGCCCCGGCAGGCCGGAGATACCACCCGTGGGCGAGCTCCCCGCCCCGGCGAGGAGCAGCCCGGCGACTGGGGTGTGGTGGTCGCCAAGCGCCCGGGTGGGCCGCACGGGGCCGAGCTGGTCCATCGTGATGTCGAGATGCATCGGGTGCGCCCCCGGCAGGCGGAGCTCGCTCGCCATCGTCTCTGGAGTCCGGACGTGCCAGTCGATGATGGAGTCTCGGAAACCGGGCGCGTGAGCCTCCATGTGGTCGATCATGGCCTCGGCGAACGTATCGCGATGCAAGGTCCAGCCGCCTTGGACTGTTGCCGGCGCGCATGGGCAGGCAAGATAAACGGTGTGGCGCCCCGGTGGAGCGAGCTCGGGATCGAGTGCGCTCGGCGTGAAGGCGTAGGTTGGCGGCTCCCGAGGCACCAGCCGGGCTTGGGCCTCAGCGAAGGCTTGGGCGAGCTCAGCGATCGTGCCGACGTGGCTCTGCAGGCCATTCCAGTCGCCGGCGACCGCACCGGGGTATGCGGGCAGCACGGTGGTGGCGACATGCACGACGAGCTGCACGGCGTTGCCGGCATGCGCGGCGCGGAGCCCCTCGACCACCGGTCCGCTCGGTGCCGGCTCTACGAGGTCGAACGCCGCGTGGGGATGGATGGCAGCCAGCACCGCGTCGGCCCGGTAGCGAACCCCGTCAGCGCTGCGTACGCCGCTCACTGCTCCCGCGCGGGTCTCGATGGCCACGACGGAGCAACCCGTGACCAGCTGCCCGCCATATAAGTTGAGCCGGCGCACCAGCGCGTCGGCGAGCGCCTGGGAGCCGCCGATCGCGTGCCACTGGCCGAAGCGGTGATAGGCGGCCTGCCAGATAGCGAAATACGCCCCTCCGGCCGCGTCCGGGCCGACCGAGGCATGGGCAGCGAACGCGGCGACCGGGGCCCGAACACGCTCGGTGGCGAACAGACTGGAGAGGAGCGAGCCGTACGGGGCCGTCGTCGCCGCGACCATAGCCGTGGGGCCCCCGATTCGGCGAAGCGCACGGAGACTGGCGAAGGTCGCCGGCAGGGCAGTGCGAGGTCCTCCCGCCTCGAGAAACCCGACTGCAGCATCGACCGTCGGCACCGCCCAGTCCATCCACGCCCCATAGCGGGCCGCCTCGGCGGGGTCGTCCTTGGCGAGGGCTGCGATCGTCGCGTCGATCGAGCGGAAGAACCGAAGCGGCGCCTGGCCCGGTGCAACGCCGAGCGCGAACGGGTCCATCTCGACGTAGTGCAGTCCCGCCCCGGAAAGATCGAGCTCCTCGGGGATGCTCGTCATGTTGATGATGTTGTGGGCTGCCGAGTGGGTGTCGAAGCGGAAGCCCGGGATCGTCTCTTCGGTGCGCGATCCTCCACCCGCGACCTCCGCGGCTTCGAGGACCGTCACCGCCACCCCGGCACGCGCCAGGTAGCAGGCGGCGACGAGCCCGTTGTGACCCCCGCCGACGACCACCACCTCCCGCTCAGCGTGCACGACGGACCCGCCCAAGCACACGGACATCGGCGGCTCCCTGCCGGTTCAATGGCCCCACCTCACCAGCCTGCTCGATCACCGCGCAGAAACTGTCGTTGTCCCACGAGATACCCCCGCGCCATCTGCAACACCGGGCGCCGCTGGCAGTCCTTCTCCCTCTTGAGGATCAAGATCACCTCGATCCTCGTCACCCCGCCCCTGCCTCTGCTCGCCCACGCGCCGTCGTCCTCACGCGCGACCCTCCGTCGGTTCAGGTGCCTCTGCCCGAGCCCTTTGGCCTGCGAAGCTGGCGGGCTCGGCGGCGAAGCGTTCGGCGCAGCGGTCCGAGCAGAAGAAGAACCGCCGGCCCTCGCAGCTGTCCGTCGCGGGTGCGTTGGCTCGCTCGACCTGCATGCCGCACACGGGGTCGATGGCGTAGCCGGCCCCGCCGCCCAGGCGTTCACGGTTTCGGTAGGCCCAGTAGAGCCCGGCGAAGACGACCAGGAACACGACGTTCAACACGGTGGTGTAGTCGATCGAGAAGTGCTCGGGCACGACCCGCAGCGGCCGGACGGTCGGCACGATACCCGCCGCGGTGAAGATCGCCTCGGTGGCAAGGCCAGCCGCGGCCATGACCGCCCAGAACACCGCGAGCAGGCGCAGGGCCAGGTGCCCGCCGTAGAACTTGCGGTAGATCAGCAGCAGTGGCATGG
>JAJZMD010000240.1 GCA_021803085.1 Actinomycetes bacterium | reverse complement strand
GCCCCCACGATCCCGGCTCGCAGCTTGGTGCCGCCGATGTCGACGGCCAGGACGTGCGCGGTGCTCAGCGGTCTCGCCGGAAGAAGTGCGAGCGGAACCACTCCTTGGTGCCCTCGAGCGCTTGCACGATGCCCGCCGGCTGCTCCTCGGAGCGATGCGACCTCGTCAGGTCGTGCCAGCTGGCCCTTCCGAGCCGCCGCAGGTTCCGTTCGAACACGACAGCAGAGCCGAACATCAACGCGACGCCGACCAGACCGAGCACGACCGACTGCGAGTAGAAGGCGACGAGCACGGCGAGACCGGCGAGGAACCCGAGCGCCGCCCACTTGCACTGCCGGCCGGCATGCCGGTAGACGGTCTTCGTCCGCACGCGTTCGGCGAACCGTGGGTCCTCGCGGACGAGCGACTCTTCGAGCTCGGCCAGGATGCGCTGCTCGTGCTCAGACAGCGGCACCGGCCCAACCTTCCTCCGCCTCGCCCTGCGGCCCCATGCGCTGCAGCACCTGCACGGTGAAGGACCTCCTCGCCCTTCCGCTCGGTGCGTCCGTGGTCACCGCGGCCACGGTCGCGCGAGCGCTCGTCGAGACCCGATTCTATGGCGCAGCGATCCGCACGACATCTCGCCCTGCCTCCGGGGGGGTCAGCCGCCTCCCGGCTCACCAGCCCTTCGACGCCGCCGGAGCCAGGACCACAGGCCGGCCGCCGCGGCTCCGAGGAATCCCGAGATGACGATGACCACGATGAGCGGAGCACCGGTCGTCGACACCCAGAAGTGGATCTGCACGTCTTGCAGGTTCACCACTGCGAACCAGACCAGAAGGACGATGGCGGCGCCGAGCAGCACCAGCCGGGCGGGTCGGGGCTCCCGCCGAGACGGTCTCTGGTCCGGGGGCTGGGCGCCCGGCAACGTCGACTGGTCGTCCACAGCCGCCTCCTTCTCCACGTGGGCTCGGGCGCCCTGGATCCCTCGCCCTGGACTCCTCGCCCGGGCCCCGCCCTAGCCTTCCAGACCTGCGACGCCAACGGGGCACGCGACGCCGGTGCCCCCGAGCCCGCAGTAGCCGTTCGGGTTCGCCGCGAGGTACTGCTGGTGGTACGGCTCGGCGTAGTAGAAGGGTCCCGCGGTCACGATCTCCGTGGTGACGGGACCGAACCCCACCGCCCTCAGCCTCTCTTCGTAGGTCGCCCTGGCCGCTTGCGCTGCGGCGAGCTGCGCGTCGGAGACGGCAGAGACGGCGGAACGGTACTGGGTGCCGATGTCGTTCCCCTGCCGCATGCCCTGGGTCGGGTCGTGACCTTCGAAGAAGACCGCGAGGAGCTCCTCGTAGGACGTCTCGGAGGGGCGAAAGACGCAGAGGACCGCCTCGGCGTGGCCGGTGAGCCCCGTACAGACCTCCTCGTAGGTGGGGTTCGGGGTGAAACCCCCGCTGTAGCCCACTGCGGTCGTGAACACGCCGTCGGCCTGCCAGAATTCGCGTTCCGCTCCCCAGAAGCAACCCATGGCGAAGATCGCGACCTGCGTCCCGTCCGGGAAGGGAGGCACGAGCGGCGTACCGAGCACGAGATGCCGCTCGGGCACGGCCATCGCCGTCTGCCGGCCGGCGAGCGCACGTGCCGGATCCACCATCTGGGCCCGCTCCCCGGTCTTCCTGCTCCCGACGATGCCCACCCGGCGCTCCTCCATCCACGAGCGTCGATCTGCGGCGGCCGGGATCAGCCGGGGCGACACGCTCGTCTTCACCCTAGCGACGCCCGGGTGCCCCCTCGGCACCGCGAAAGGCCGATGGCCACCCAGCAGGGTCGGCAGCACGAATTCCGTGCGAGGAGATTACGTTGGGGTGGTCCCCTCCTGGCGGGGGCACCGCCAGTGTCCGGGCGGACCGCACACGACGAGCGCTCGTCGGCCATCGAAGGGACGGTGCGCGCAATGACCAGAGCAGACTCCGACCCGACCCCACAGACATGCGCCGCACGTGCAGCTCACCTGCGTGTCGCCTACGACGGTGCGCGAGCTGCGACGGAGACCCTGGCGGCACCGCTCTCCGCCGAGGACCAGACCGTGCAGTCGATGCCCGACGTGAGCCCCACCAAGTGGCACCGTGGCCACACGTCGTGGTTCTTCGAGGCCTTTCTCTTGCTGCCTGAGCTGCCGGACTACGAGCAGCGTCATCCGATGTACGCCTACCTCTTCAACTCCTACTACGAGGCGCTGGGAGCGAGGCATCCCCGGCCCGAGCGGGGCATGCTCTCGAGACCGGGGATCGACGAAGTCGCCGCATACCGGCGGCACGTGGACGAGGCGACCACCAGGCTGCTCGACCGTCCGCTCGCCCCCGAGACGCTCGACCTTCTGGAGCTCGGGATCCACCATGAGCAGCAGCACCAAGAGCTCCTGCTCATGGACATCAAGCACGTCTTGTCGAGGAGCCCTCTGCGGCCTTCCTACGACCCGCTGCCTCGGGCGACTCGAGCGGGCTCGGAGGCCGAGGTCCCGAAGGTGGGGTGGATCGAGCACTCCGGCGGAGCCGTCCGGATCGGGCACGAGGGGAGCCGTTTCTCGTTCGACAACGAGTCGCCGCGACATGTGGTGCAGCTCGTCCCGTTCGCGCTCGCGGACCGTCCGGTGACCTGTGGCGAGTGGATGGAGTTCGTGGACGACGGCGGCTACACGCGACCCGAGCTCTGGCTCTCGGAGGGCTGGGCAACCGTCCAAGCGCAGCGCTGGCGCGCGCCGCTCTACTGGGACGTGGACGACGGCGTCGTGTCCGTCTTCACCCTCCGGGGCCCTCGAGCGCTCGCGCCCGGCGAACCGGTGGTCCACGTCAGCTACTTCGAGGCGGACGCGTTCGCGCGGTGGGCCGGCGCGCGCCTCCCCACGGAGGCGGAGTGGGAGACGGCGGCGACCGAGAGCGACCCCGAGGACGCGCCGTTCGACCTGCACCCACGCACGGTCGCCGGCACGGGCTTCTACGGCACCGTGTGGCAGTGGACGCAGTCCAGCTACAGCCCCTACCCGGGCTTCCGGCCCGACCCAGGAGCGGTCGGCGAGTACAACGGCAAGTTCATGGTGAACCAGCAGGTGCTGCGCGGGAGCGCGTGCATCACGCCGGCGGGTCATGCCCGCAGGACGTACAGGAACTTCTTCCCGGCCGCGGCCCGCTGGGCGTTCGCCGGCCTGCGCCTCGCGAAGGACCTGTGATGGCGGCCTCCACGTCGCCTTCGCTCAGCCTCGACATCCATCTCGGTGCCGAAGACCTGAGAGCCGAGCTGGAACGAGACGTCAAGTCGGGGCTCGGCGGCGCACGCAAGTCGCTCCCGCCGAAATGGTTCTACGACACGGTCGGGAGCAAGCTGTTCGAGGAGATCACCGAGCTTCCCGAGTACTACCCGACCAGAGCCGAGCGGGCCCTCCTCGAGCTCCACGCGGCGGACATCGCCGTGCTGGCCCGGTCCGACACGCTCGTCGAGCTCGGCGCCGGGTCGTGCGAGAAGACGCGACTGCTCCTGGACGCGCTGGCCGCCAGCGGCGAGGTGCGCAGGTACGTGCCCTTCGACGTGAGCGCGGACTTCTTGAAGGCATCCGCTGCGGAGCTGTCGCGCGACTACGAGGGACTGCAGGTGCACGCGGTCGTCGGCGACTTCCTCTGCCATCTCGACACGATCCCCGGTGCAGGACGGCGCCTGGTCGCGTTCTTGGGCGGCACGGTCGGCAACCTCGTCCCTGCGCAGCGCCGCCGCTTCTTGGCGGCCCTCCGGGGCTCCATGGGTCCTTCCGATCATCTCCTGCTCGGCACCGACCTCGTGAAGGACGTGGCGAGGATCCTGGCCGCCTACGACGACGCCGCCGGGGTGACCGCCCGCTTCAACCGCAACGTCCTCAGCGTGGTGAACCGGGAGCTCGACGCCGATTTCGTCCCCTCACGGTTCGACCACGTCGTCCGGTGGGACCCGTACGCCCGCTGGGTCGAGATGCACCTCCGCTCCGATCGCGACCAGCTCGTGCACATCGGTGCGCTCGGGCTGACGGTCCCCTTCGCGAAAGACGAGGAGCTCCTGACCGAGATCAGCGCGAAGTTCACGCCTGCAGGCGTCGAGGCGGAGATGGTCCGCGCGGGTTTCACCGTCGACCGGCAGTGGGGGGCGGAGGACGGCGAGTTCCTGCTCACCCTTGCTCATCCGGGCACTCGCCGCTGAAGGCAGCTCGAGGACCTCGTCGGAGCCGTCCCGGTCACTGCTGGTAGCGCTCCACGGTCTCGACGGGGCGCTCTTGCGCTCCGTCGGGATCACGGCCTGCGTACCGCAGGGCGCGGCGCTGGCGGAGCAGGTCCCAGAGCTGGTCGAGCGTCGTCTGCAGGAGCTCGAGGCGGTCCTGCTCGTGCTGGTCCAGGCCTTCAGACGTGGCCGCGTGCGCCTCCTCGAGCCGCCGCTCCTCGTCTGCGAGCTCCCCGATGCGGCGGATGATGTCTGTGTCCCTCTGTCGTTCTTGTCGTTCCACGCCCGCGATCCTCTCATCGCCTCCGCGTTCACGCGACCGCCGGGAGCGCGTGTCCCCCGGCGGTCGCCTTGTCCGCTGCTCCGCCTTGCGCGTCCTCTCCCTCTCCTCCCTGTTCTCCCGCCGTCGTCCGGCCATCTTGGAAGGCGGGGCCGAGCACGTCTGCGACGGTGCGCGCCAGATGAAAGGTCATCTGCGCGCGCACGTCCTCGGGGACGTCCTCGAGCTCCGGCTCGTTGCGCACCGGCAAGACGACCTCGGACAGCCCCGCGCGATGCGCGGCCAACACCTTCTGCTTCACCCCGCCGATCGGGAGGACTCGGCCCTGGAGCGTCACCTCGCCGGTCATGCCCACGACCGGCCGCACCGGCACGCCCGTGAGGAGACTCACCAGCGCAATGGTCATGGTCACGCCCGCAGACGGGCCGTCCTTTTGGACCGCGCCCGCGGGCACGTGGAGGTGGAACCGCTTGCCGGCGAACGCCTTGGGATCGACCCCGAGCTCCACAGCATGCGACCGCACGAAAGAGAGCGCGATCTCCGCCGACTCCTTCATCACGTCGCCGAGCTGGCCGGTGAGCGTCAGTCCCTCGGGGCCGTCCGACAGCGACGCCTCCACGTACAGCACGTCGCCTCCGGCTCCGGTGACCGCGAGCCCCGTCGCCACACCGGGAACGCCGGTTCGATCGGCGGGCTCGAAGAAGTACCGGGGCCGTCCCAACCAGCCGCGGAGGTCGGCGGCGTCGACCAGGACCGGGGTGGCCACCTTGTCGGAGGCCAGCGCCGTCGCAACCTTCCGAGCGAGCCGGCCGAGCTCCCGCTCGAGCGACCGGACCCCTGCTTCTCGCGTGTAGTCGGCCACGATCGTCTGCAGGGCCTCGGTCGTCACGTCGAGCTCGTCCGCGCTGAGCGCCGCCCGGGACACCTGGCGCGGCAGCAGGTGGTGACGCGCGATCGCGACCTTCTCCGCTTCCGTGTAGCCGTCGAGGCGGATGACCTCCATCCGGTCGTAAAGCGCGGGCGGCACGGTGTCCACGACGTTTGCGGTCGCGATGAAAAGGACCCTGGACAGGTCCAGCTCCACCTCGAGGTAGTGGTCGCGGAAGGTGTGGTTCTGTGCGGGGTCCAGCACCTCGAGAAGAGCGGAGGAGGGATCCCCGCGGTAGTCCGCGCCGATCTTGTCCACCTCGTCGAGAAGGAGCACCGGGTTCATGGTGCCCGCCTCGCGCAGCGCGCGAACGAGCCGGCCGGGCTGCGCCCCGACGTAGGTGCGCCGGTGGCCGCGGATCTCGGCTTCGTCACGCACTCCGCCCAGCGCGACCCGGACGAACTTGCGCCCGAGCGCGCGGGCCACCGACTCGCCGAGCGAGGTCTTCCCGACGCCGGGCGGGCCGACGAGCACGAGGATCGCGCCGGCTCCGCGCCCCTCGGCAAGCGCCAGTCCGCGTTCGGCCTGGAGCTTCCGGACCGCCAGGTGCTCGAGGATCCGGTCTTTCACGTCACGGAGCCCGTCGTGGTCCTCGTCCAGGATCTGCGCGGCGGCGCCGACGTCCAGCCGGTCCTCCGACTCGACGGCCCATGGCAGGTCGAGGACCGTGTCGAGCCAGGTGCGGATCCAGCCGCTCTCGGGGCTCTGCTCGCTGGTGCGCTCCAGCCGGTCGACCTCTCGCTCAACGGCCGAACGCACCCTGGCAGGAAGGTCGCGCGACGCCAGCTTGGCGCGGTAGTCGTCGGGATCCTCCTCCCCCTCTCGTCCGCTCAGCTCGCCGAGCTCCTTGCGGATCGCCTCGAGCTGGCGACGGAGCAGGAATTCGCGTTGCGTCCGCTCCATCCCTTCTTCCACGTCGCTCTTGATGCGCTCCCGGAGCGCCAAGTCGGCCAGGGTGTCGCGAGCCCATCCGAGCACGAGCTGCAGGCGAGCCTCCACGTCGACCGTCTCGAGCACCTGCACCTTCTGTGCGAGCGTGAGGTCGGGCGAGTACCCGGCGAGGTCGGCGAGACGCCCGGGATCGGCGACCTCTCGGAGCTGCGCCACCACGCGGCGCTCGCCACGCCCGAGCAAGATGTTCTCGAGCACCGCCCGGTACTCACGGGCGAGCTCGGCCGCCACGGACGTCGCCGATCCCTCGTCCGCGAGCTCGGCCTCGACCCACAGCGCCTCACCGGTACCCGGCACCCCGGTCCCGATGTGCGCCCGCTGGTCGCCTCGGACGACGATGGCGACGAGCCCGCCGGGGAGCTCCCCGCGCTCGGTGATCTCGGAGACGGCGCCGACGGACGCGTAGCGCCCCTCGATGTGCGGGACGAGCAGGAGCCTGCCGCCCGCCGACGTGGCTGCGTCCGCCGCCGCCAGCGCCTCGGCTGACTCGAGGGCGATCGTGAACACCATGCCGGGGAGCATGACGCCCGACTTCAAGGGGAGGAGGGGAAGGGTCAACCTGTCCAACGGAGCTCCGATCTGTCGTGCCGCGGTGGCGGGGCTGACGGCTCCTGCCCGGGCGGAGGTTCAACGCCTCTCGGTACCGGTGGTATTCCGTGGCGCGGTGTTCCGTGGCGCGGTGTTCCGTGGCGCGTGTTCCGTGGCGCATGTTCCGTGGCGTGCAGCAGCCGCCTGCGGGCGGACCCCGACCGCACCTGGCGAGCGGGCGACGAACTGGCCCTCCACGGACGGCCATGATGTGGTCCATGACCGTCGTGCGGATCAATGCCATCACCGTCCCCGCGGATCGGAGCGCCGAGCTCGCCCGCCGGTTCGCCGCGCGTGCCGGCGAGGTGGAGCGGGCCGAGGGATTCGAAGGGTTCGAGCTCCTCCGGCCGACCGACGGCCGCGACACCTGGCTCGTCGTGACCCGCTGGCGCGACGACGCCGCGTTCGCAGCATGGGTCGCGTCCCCGGCGTTCGCGCACGGCCACCGCGCAGCGGTTCGGGGGCCGGGCGAGGAGTCGGACGCCGCTCAGAAAGGGACGGTCTCCTCCTCGAGCGAGCTCTGGTCCTACGAGGTGGCCGACCTACACGGAGACCTACGAGGAGGCTGATGCCTGGCGGGGCAGGAACACCCGCGCCTGCCACGTGCCGGTCAACGGTGCCAGCGCGAGGGCGGTCCCTGCCCTGAGCATCCAGTCGAGCACCTCAGACGCCGACGCGGCGGCGAGCGGGTGGACGATCAGCCCCCGTCTGGAGTGGTCCTGGCTGACGCGCCAGCCCGGCGGCACGGGCACCCCGAGCTCTGCGAGCTGCGACGCGGCACGACGCCCTCGCGGATGGAGGATGCCGAGGCTCTGCTCGCCGGTCCCGCGCCTTCCACCCCCCGCCGGCATCCAGGTGCACATGCTCACAGGGGGCTGCGCGGTCCCGAAGAGGGCCGAGAAGACCCCCCGCGAGGGCGGCTCCACCTCGTCTTCGGGCACACCAGGGAGGAGGTTGATCCAACCGTCGTGCGCCTCGGAGAGCGCGCGCATCCGGTCGAGCACCGCCGCCGCTGTCGGTGGACGGAACTCGAGCTCTTCAACCCTGCGTCGCGTCGCCACGAGGGAGTGTCTACAGGACCGAGCGCCTGCAGGACGGAGCGCCGGACGCGACACCGCCCCGCTCGCCGGAGACCGGGCGAGCGGGGCGGAGCGTCGTCTCTGGAACCCTGCAGGCGCCTGGTGTCAGGGGAGGTCGCCAGGCAGCGGAGCGCTCAAGCCGCCTTGGCGGTCTCGGCAGGCCGCGCCTTGGGGAACTCCTCCTGAGCTGGCGTCCTGCGAACGTGCCAGATCCCGAGAGCAGAGAGGACCACCATCAGGAAGGCTGCGCAGAAGGCTGCCAGCGCCCCGTCGAACGCGAGCGATCCGAAGACCGAGAAGCCGTAGGCCTCGAGGAGCATTCCACGCAGGGTCGTTCCCTGGAACACGGTCGTTTCGAGGGCGCTCAGCTGAGTCGCCTGGGTGCTTCCGGGCTTGGCTGCTCGTGCAGCGCTGCTCACCTTGGCGTACACGCCGCCGTAGGGCATCTCCGAAAGATGGACGGCGATGAAGTGTGTCGCGTAGGCCTGCGCCTGTGTGCCAGTCAGCACTTCTTGTCCCGCGTACGGCCTCAGGTACGGGATCATTGTCGCGCGCACTTCCGAGCCTGTGGGGTGCGCGAGCTGAGCCGCAGTCGGGAAGTACACCTGCTGCATGGCGAGCTGGTTATGCACCTCGTTGCTGGTGAAATTGGAGCCCCACACGAGAAGCGCACCCGCCGCGATCAACACGATCGTGAGGACTGCACCGGCGCTCGTAAGGATGATGTCGAAGGTCTTGCGTTTCATGGTCTCTGCGCTCCCTTTGTTGACCCGCTCGGGGTCTCCTGACGCCCTCTTTGGAACGTCTCGAAGACAGCGTGCTCTTCGAAGAGCGGTCATTGGAGGGCCAGAGGTCCCTCCGCTGCGGGCCGAATGTCACAACGTTGGGACGGTCGTGCCTCGTCAGGAGGCCCAGGATCCTCGCGCGAGCCGGTGGCGCAACGTCGCGATCGCACGCATCTCGATCTGGCGCACACGCTCGGCGGAGATCGACAGCGCCGCACCCACTTCCGCCGCGGTGCGGGGGCCGTCGGACGGGCCGATGCCGTAGCGCATCCGCAGGACCGTCGCGGCCGACGCCGACAATTGCTCGAGGAGGTGATCGACCTCACCAGGGAGGACAGCCGAGATCGCGGCGTCTCCGACGTCTCTCGAAGGGTCCGCGACCAGCTCGCCGAGCTCGCTGCCGTCTTCGTCGATCGGAGCGGACAGGGACACCACGGGTGCCGCGGCCCTGCGGATCGCCACCACGTCCGCCACCCGGATGCCGGTCTCGTCGGCCAGCTCGCACGTCCCGGGAGCGTGCCCCAGGTCGCGCTCGAGCCGCTCCGCGGTCTCCGACAGCATCCGCGCCTGATCACGGCGATGCCGCGGGAGCCGCACCGACGACGAAGAGTCGCCGACGGCCTGCGCGACGCCCTTGCGGATCCACCAGGTCGCGTACGTCGAGAACTTGTAGCCGCGCCGCCAGTCGAACCTCTCGATCGCATGGAGCAATCCGACGTTTCCCTCCTGGACGAGATCGGCCAGGTCGACGCCGCGGTGCTGGTAGCGCTTGGCGATCGAGACGACCAGGCGGAGGTTGGACCTCGTGAATTCCTGGCGAGCCCGGTTGCCCGCGTCGACCGTCTTCTGCAGCGCCTGCCTCTGCTTGCGGCTCATCCGCCGTGTGCGCCCGAGCTCCGCCGCTGCGTGCTCGCCCTCCTCGATCGCCTTGGCAAGGCGCACCTCGTCTTCTCGCGAGAGGAGCGCGTGCCACCCGAGCTCGTCGAGGTACATGCGCATGAGGTCGACGTCTCGCTGGCCGGGGCGGTCGCCGGAGTCTCCTCGGTCGTGCTGCATCGTCGCTGCCTCCGTTCCCGGCGCGTCGTCGCGCCGGTTCGAGCCAGGAGTAACCCAGCAGGCAGCGGCGGGCTAGAGACGGAAGTCCCTTCGCCTCGTCGAGCGCTCTCGAGACGCCCGCCCGGCTGGCTCGGGCTCCCTTTGGCTGCAGATAGGAAAGGACGTTCGACCCTCCCAGAGCTTTGGGCCCGCGAGGGACGCTTGGGAGGGAGGAGAGCGTGACCACCACCGAAAGTTGTCGCCCCCACGGCGCCTGCCGCAGGAGTTGCCCGAGTCAGGGGGCGCGCGGGGCGGCGGCAAGGATCCTCGCCGCCCTCGCGATCAGCGCGGCAACCACCGTCTTGTGCTCTGCGCCCAGCGCGTCGGCGGCTCCCCGAGCCGAACACGGCGCCAAGGGCGTGGCGACGCTGTCGCTGAGCCGGCTGCTCTCGCTCGCGCGGCGGGGCGTCGTCCGTACCGCCGTACTGGACACAACCGCGGACACGGTGAGCGGGACCTTCACCGAGCGCGACGCCACGCGGGACTACCAAGCCGCCTACCCCTCTGGCTACGGCGTCCGCCTCACCGAACAGCTCTTGGCCGACCGCGTGAACCTCTCCGCGGCGCCGGTGGCCGCCAGAGAGGGGTCCTCCACGACGGTCGTCGCCGCGGCCGGCACGGGCACCTTCCTCGTCCTCTTGTGGATCGCGTTCGCCGCGCGCCGTCGCCGCGCGGGGGCCGGCGCGCACCCGGGGAGGCTCCGCGGCTCACAGTCGGCCGCGAACCCCGCGGGGTTCGCCAAGGGTCACGGAGAGCAGGCCGAGGTGCCACCGACCCGCTTCAGCGACGTGGCAGGGCTGGACGAAGCCGTCGACGACCTCACCGAGCTCGTGGACTACCTGAGGGACCCCGAGAAGTACCAGGCTGCCGGCGCCGACCTGCCCCGGGGTTTCCTCCTCGTCGGTCCGCCCGGAACCGGCAAGACCCTCCTTGCCCGCGCCGTCGCAGGGGAGGCGGGCGTACCGTTCTTCGCGATCTCGGCGTCGGAGTTCGTCGAGAGCTACGTCGGGGTCGGCGCAGCGCGCGTCCGCGCCCTCTTCGACCGGGCGCGCGAGGTGAAGTCGGCGATCGTCTTCATCGACGAGCTCGACGCGATCGGCAGGTCGAGGAGCAGCCACTCGGTGCCCGGCAACGAGGAGCGGGAGAGC
Organism: Actinomycetes bacterium; assembly: GCA_021803085.1. Taxonomy (GTDB): domain Bacteria; phylum Actinomycetota; class Acidimicrobiia; order Acidimicrobiales; family RAAP-2; genus JAJYVT01. The sequence continues at coordinate 21,566 of JAJZMD010000240.1, read as the reverse complement.
ACGCTGAACCAGCTCCTCGTCGAGATGGACGGGTTCGCCACGTCGGCGTCGGTCATCGTGCTCGCGGCCACGAACCGCCCGGACATCCTCGATCATGCACTCTTGCGCCCGGGGCGCTTCGATCGCCAGATCGCCGTGCCCACCCCTGACAGACGAGGAAGGCTGCGCATCCTCGACCTCTACCTCCTCCGACGCCACGTCGCGCCAGACGTGGACGCCGAGGTGCTGAGCAGGCGCACGGCCGGGTTCAGCGGGGCCGACCTCGCCAATCTCGTCAACACCGCGGCGCTGCTCGCGGTGCGCGCGGGGAAGCACTCCATCACGAGCTCCGAGCTGGACGAGGCGCTTGCGACCGTCGCGCTCGGTCCTGCCCGCAAGTCCGCGTCAGTCGCAGCGCAGGACCGCCGGATCACGGCGTGGCACGAAGCTGGCCACGCGCTCGTCGGTCTCTGGCTCGAGCACGCAGCGGACCCGATCTCGGTCTCCATCGTCCCGCGAGGGATGGCGGGAGGGGTGACGTGGTTCCCCGGGCACGACGACATGTTCCTCCGGCGCCGCCAGGCCACTGCGCAGCTCGCCGTCGCCATGGCCGGGCGCGCGGCCGAAGAGCTGCTCCTCGGCGATGACTTCACCCAGGGGGCGGCGCAGGACTTCAAAGCGGCGACGGAGCTGGCGCGCCGGATGGTGACCGAGTACGGCATGGGGTCGACGGGGCCCGGCTTCATCCTTCCCGAGGAGACGCACATCGGCGTCCTCGCCGAGCGGGTCCACGCCTCCGTGCAGGTCCTCCTCGAAGAGGCGCTCTCGTGCGCCCGCAACCTCCTGTCGGCCGCACGCGACGTGCTCGACACGGTTGCCACCCGCCTCCTCGAGGAAGAGACGATCGACGCCGCGGTGCTGCAGGAGCTCGCCGGCCGTCCGTCGTCCGGCAGCGGCAAGACGAAGCCCGCGGCGCGAAGCGAGCTCGCCGGGACATCTGACCGCACGACCGCGGGCGCAGCCTGAGATGGGCTGACATGGATGCAGGCGCCTCGGCGGCCGGAGGGCATTCAGGGCCGCGCATGGATGCCGCTACCCTCGAGACGCACATGTCGGTGCTGTTCTTCTACGGGCAGCACGTGCTGAAGGTGCGAAAGCCCGTGAGCTACGGATTCGCCGACTTCCGCGACGTCGAGCGGCGGCGGGCAGACTGCCGGCGAGAGGTGCAGCTGAACCGCCGGCTCTCGCCGGACGTGTACGTGGGGACCGCCAGGATGATCTTTCAGGGGCGCACCGCGGAGCATGCGGTCCTCATGAGGCGGCTGCCATCGACACGCAGCCTCGCTTCGATCGTTGCGTCCGGCATCGACCCGCTGCCGGAGCTTGCGCGTGTCGCCGACGTGCTCGCCCGTTTCCACAGCCGCGCGGTGCGGTCCCCTGCGATCTCTGCGTCGACGACCCCAGCGGCGATCTGGCAGCGGTGGCAGGCCACCGAGGAAGCGCTCGGCCGCTTCGTCGGAACGCTCGTCGACGCGAGGGACTACCGGCGGCTGGTGATCCTCGCGCAGCGCTTCGTCCGGGGGTGGGGTCACCTGTTCCTGCGCCGGATCGCGTCGGGAGCGGTGTGCGACGGCCACGGAGACCTGCAGGCGGCCGACGTGTTCTGCCTGCCAGACGGCCCGAGGCTGCTCGACTGCCTCGAGTTCGACGACACGCTCCGCTACGGCGACGTCCTCGCGGACGCAGCCTTCTTGGTGCAGGACCTCGAGCGCGTGGGCGCGCCCGGTGCGGCACGCGCGTTCATCGAGGCCTACCGGCGGTCGTCTGGGACGGAGCAGCCTGAGCCGCTGCTGCACTTCTATGTCGCGTTCCGCGCCCACGTCCGCCTTCTCGTCGAGTGCCTCCGCTTCGAGCAAGACCTCGGCGAGCCGGCGGATCCCCCCACGGTCCTCGCACAGGCGCTCTCCCATCTCGAAGCGGCGATCCCCCGGCTGGTGCTCGTCGGCGGTCTCCCCGGGAGCGGGAAGTCGACCCTCGCGTCGTGGGTCGGGGAGGAGCTCGGCGCGGCGGTGCTCTCCACCGACAGAGTCCGCACGACGAAGGGCACACGAAGTGCTGGGCCGTTGCCGTTCGGCACCGGCCGCTACACGTTCCGAAGGAGGCTCGGCGTGTATCGGCAGATGTTGGCGGAAGCAGAGGACCTCTTGCGCGACGCCAGCTCCGTCGTCCTGGACGCCACCTGGTCGAACGCGGCGTTCCGTCGACTGGCCATGGCCACGGCTCGGTCGACGGCGGCGACGGTCGTCGAGCTCGAGTGCCGCACCGGCCCCGACGAGCGGACGAGGAGGATCCTCGGGCGCGGGCGGTCGGGCGAGTCCGACGCGACACTCGCGATCGCCGAGGCGCTGGCCGCCACGTCGGACCCATGGCCCACCGCGCACGTCGTCGACACCTCGCGCTCCGTCGACGAGGCCGGCAGGGGCGTGCTCGCGGTGCTGCACGCCGGGACGCCCGCGCACGATGCACCGGGTGCGGCGCCTTGACGCCTCGCGGCCCGAGAGGCGCGACCACCTCACCGACCGCCCGGGCGTGGCAGACTCTTCGTGTGAGCCTGCGGGTCTTCCTCGTCGACGACCACGAGGTCGTCCGGGCCGGGCTTCGCTCGCTGATCGAGTCCGAAGAGGACATCGCCGTCGTCGGAGAGGCGGGAAGCGTGGAGGAGGCGCTGGTCCGGATCCCGCTCGCGAAGCCAGACGTCGCGATCCTCGACGTTCGCCTCCCCGACGGGAGCGGCATCGAGGTCTGCCGCCAGATCCGGTCCGACCAACCGCAGATCGCGTGCCTGATGCTGACCTCCTACGCCGACGACGAGGCGTTGCTCGCAGCGATCATGGCCGGTGCGGCCGGCTACGTCCTCAAGCAGGTCGGGGGCATCGACCTCGTCGCCGACATCCGCACGGTCGGCGCAGGCGGGACGCTGCTCGACCCGAAGCTCACCGAGCGAGTCCTGGACAGGTTGCGGCGCGGCCCCCAAGAGGACGAGCGGATCGCCACCCTCACCCCCCAGGAGCGACGGATCCTCGACCGGATCGCGGAGGGCCGGACCAACCGGCAGATCGGCGAGGAGCTCTTCCTCGCAGAGAAGACCGTGAAGAACTACGTCTCGAACCTGCTGGCGAAGCTCGGCATGGAGCGTCGCACCGAGGCAGCAGTCTTCGCGACGAAGCTGGCCGAGCGACGCGCGTCGCTCGCCCGTCAGGAGCCGACGGGCGGCTCGTGACTGCCGCCGTTCACGGCGCGGCGACTGTTGTCGCGCCGCCGGTGCGCTCGCACGTCCACGCCGGCAGCTTCCAGCGCCGCTTCGAGACGCCTCCGCTCCTTCTGCGGACATGTGAACCGCCAGGCTCCACATGGGATCCCCTGAAGCCGGCAGAGACCGATCAGCGCACGGTCGTACCGCAGCTCCGTGGCAACGCGCGACGGGGCGTCGGGCCGGCGGGCCGGGGCAATGGCCTGGTCGGTACGGAGCCGGTCTCGGCACTCGGAGAGCTCCTGCAGGAGGTCCTTCTCGCTCGATGCCGCGGCTTTTGAAGCCTCGTCCTCCTGGCTCAACAGCATGGCCAGGAGCTCGCTGTACATCGACATCGTCGCCAATCTCGTGCCCGCCGCTCCACGACCCAGAGGGAGTGTCGGCCCGCTGGGGCACTCCCGGCACCACTCTTAGGCGCGGGAGCGATCGGGAACAGGGTCCTCGGTCACACGCAGAGCCCGAGTCGTGAGACGTGCTTGCCGGCACGGGAGCACACCGAGGCCCTGCGACACGACCTATGCTCGGACCGAGGGAAGCGATCGGACGCAGCCCCGTACCGTTAGGATCGGCCGTGCCATACAGGCACATCGACGACCCCGCCCGGCTGCAGCGGCTCCTCGAGGCGGTGCTCCTCCTCGAGGAGGACCTGAGCGTGCCGGTCCTCCTGCGCCACTTCGTCCAAGAGGCGTGCTCCATCACCGGCGCCCGTTACGGCGCGCTCGGGGTGCTGAACGACGAGCGCAACGCGATCGCCGAGCTCATCTCCGTCGGCGTCTCCGACGAAGAGGCGCAGGCGATCGGGCATCTGCCCACCGGCATCGGCCTGCTCGGACTTCTCGTCACCGACCCCAAGCCTCTCCGACTCGCGAACATCGCGGACCGTCCCGACAGCGCGGGGTTTCCTGCAGGCCATCCTCGGATGCGCTCGTTCCTCGGCGTCCCGGTCACCGCCCACGACGAGGTCTACGGCAACCTCTACCTCGCCGACAAGATCGGATGGTCCGAGTTCACCGAAGACGACGAGGCTCTCGTCACATCGTTCGCGCACGCCGCAGCGATCGCGATCGAGAACGCCCGTCTCCACGAGCGGGTGCAGGAGATCGCGGTGCTCGAGGACCGCGACCGCATCGCAAGAGACCTTCACGACTCCGTCATCCAACGGCTCTTCGCGATCGGGCTGTCCCTTCAGGGGCTCGCGAAGCCTCCGCTCGACCCACCGACGATCGAGCGCATCCAGCACGCGATCAGAGACCTGGACGACACCATCCGGCAGGTGCGGTCGTCGATCTTCGAGCTCGCCAGCACATCCTCACCGAACCCCGGACTGCGCGCGAGCGTGCTCGCGCTCGTGCGCGAGCTCCGCCCGGTCGTCGGGTTCGACGTCTCGGTGTCCTTCGACGGCCCGGTCGACACGAGCATCCCGAAGCCGATCGCCGAGCACCTCCTCTTCACCATCCGCGAGGCACTGACGAACGTCGGCCGCCACGCCAGGGCGTCACGCGCTTCGGTGCGCCTTCAGACCGACACCGAGTCGGTGACGCTCGAGATCGTGGACAACGGCCGGGGACTCGCTGCTGGGACGGGCGAGGTCACCCCTGGGGCCGGCCTCGGGCTCTCGAACCTCCGGCGCAGGGCAGAGAAGCTCGGCGGCGAGCTGGAGATCGGCATGCCCGGCGGCGGAGGCACCTCGATCCTCTGGCGCGTGCCGCTCTGAGGACATGATCGCAGGGCGGGCTCGAAGAGCGCCGCCCCGGTGCACCCGGCGATCCGCGCCCGCCGGCTGTCTTGCACCGGTGCTCGTCGAGTCCTCCGAGCGCGCGCCGCGCTGGTGGCAGCCCGGCCCCTTGTGACGGAGCACAGGATGGGTCGTTGGGCCCTGCCGGCTGCCGACCTCCAGGGGTCGAATGGGCAGCAGACGCCGCCTGTGGTCGGGCAGGCGGCGGCAAGGGTCCATCGGCTGCGGCAGGGAGTCCAACATGGCCAACACGAAGCGTCGCCCATCCACTCGAGCTCCTCGAGGCAACCACCCAGCGCGCGTCGCGCTGAGCCCTTACCTGGTCGAGGAGATCGCCTTCACGCTCGAAGAGATCCGCCGGGCGCGCGACGCGGCCTGACCGTCGGCCTGACCCGCGGCCTGAACTTCGGGCGGACCTTTCGGCCGGACCTTTCGACGCCCCGGTCTCGCCCCAGGGCGTCGGCACGACGACGATCCTCACCCGGTTCGGTGGCCGCCTCTGCGGTCATGGAGCGCCTTTCGATCGCGAGTGCACGACGGTTGTCCGCGCGACCGGCGCGTCCAGCGACTCCAGGGCGTGCCGCCGGTCCCACGCGTCGTCCATGGCGCGCCGACGGGCGAGCGCAGCGGCGCGTACCGCGTCCGTGCCCGGGCCGCCGAACGTCGGCGGCTCGATCTCCGACGGATCGCCGAGGAGCGCGCCGACGGTGGCAGCGGTAGAGCGACGAAGTGCCTGGAGGTCGTAGCCGCCCTCCAGGAACAGCACCGTCCGGCCCGGTGCCGGGGCAAACGCAGCCACCGTGCAGGCGAGCGCGCCGAAGTCTCCGCTCGACAGGGCGAGCTCGGCCAGAGGGTCGGCACGATGGGCGTCGAACCCGCACGATACGAGGACCCAGTCCGGGCGGAACGCGTCGACGGCCGGCGCCACGACGTCATCGAGGGCTCGCCGCAGCACGTCGCCGGTCGCGCCCGGCGGCACCGGCACGTTCAGCGTGGTCCCGATCGCCTCGCCTCCACCGACCTCCTCGGCCCTGCCGGTGCCAGGGTACAGCGGCCATTGGTGCGTCGACACGTAGAGGACGGCGGGATCTTCCCAGAAGACCTCCTGAGTGCCGTTGCCGTGGTGGACGTCCCAATCGACGACGACGACGCGCGCGCCCCTTGCCGTGAGCGCGCTCGCTGCCACCGCGACGTTGTTCAAGAGGCAGAAGCCCATCCCACGCTCGCGTCCGGCGTGATGGCCGGGCGGGCGAGCCGCGACGAACGCGAACCCGTCGGCCCGGGAGCCCAACGCGTCGATCGCTGCGAGGCCCGCGCCGGCGGCACGGAGGGCCGCATCCCACGACGTGGAAGTGACGTAGGTGTCCTGGTCGAGAAAGCCGCCGCCGCGACGTGAGAACGCCTCCAGGTCGTCGAGGTACCGCTCGTCGTGGACGCGGGCGAGCTCCTCTCGGGATGCAAGGCGCGCGCCGACGGTCACGAGGTCGCTTCCCAGCGCCAGGTCCCCGATCCCCTGCAGCACCGCGCCGATGCGAGCCGGACGCTCCGGATGGGAGCCTCCGTCGTGCTCGAGTTGGCCGACGGGGCCCGCCAGGATCAGCACGGAGCGCCGGCCTCTCTTCCTGCGTCGCCTCTCGCACCAAGGAGCCTGGCGGCTTCTCGTCGCGCGAGCGCGTCCAGGTACTCGCGGACGGGCGCGATCGAGAACCGGACCTTCACGACCCCTCCTTCGAAGCGGGTCGCCACGGGGAACCCGGTCTTGCGGAACATCTCGAGCATCCCGGCGTTCTCCGTGAGCGTGTCGGCCACGAACACCCCGATTCCCTGGACGCGAGCCGCCCGCGCGAGCTCGTCCGCGAGCAGCGTGCCGACCCCCAGGTTCTGGTAGGCGTCCTCCACGACGAACGCCACCTCGGCTTCGTCGGTCCCCTCCACCCGATCGTACCGGCCGACCGCGACGAGCCGGTCCTCCGCCAGCACGACCAGCGCGAACCGAGCGCAGTAGTCCACGCGGGTGAACCGCTCCACCTCCCTCGCGCTGAGCTCGGGGTGGAAATTGAAGAAGCGCAAGTAGACAGACTTCGGCGACAGCGACGCGTGGAACTTCACGAGCATCGCAGCGTCGCCAGGAACGATCGGGCGGACGTGCACGACCTGTCCGTCACCGATCCGCGCGTCGCGCTCCCACCTGCCCCTGTTCTTCGAACCATCCGGCACGGTGCTCGTCACGACCGTCCGCCACGGCAGGATGCAGGATCGCACACAGGCGGCTCAGCCGGGGGACGGCCAGACGATCTCGACCACGTGACGCACGTTCACGGCTTCAGCCACCTCCTGTCGGAGCCGCCGGCCGAGCTCCGCTTCCTCGGCACCGCGCAGCGTACGCACTCGGACGTGGGCGCATGAAATCTTTCGCCTCAGACCTTCGTGACCGGGATCTTCTTCGCCTCAGGCTGCTTCTCCGCAGGAACCGGGATGCGGATCTCGAGCACCCCGTCCTCGTAGGTAGCCTTCACGTCGTCCCCGGACACCCCTTCGGGGAGGCGGACCGTCCGCGTGAGCTCGCCGTAACGGAACTCGGAGCGGTAATCCTGCTGGCTCTTGCGCTCGAGCTTCTCCTCCCGCTGTGCGTGGACGTGCAGCAGGCCGTCCGTCACAGTGACCTCGAGGTCCTTCGCCGGGTCGATCCCGGGCACCTCCGTGCGCAGCACCAGCGTCCCTTCTTCCCGGTACTCCTCGAGCTTGAGCCAACCGCTCTGCTCGAGGTCGAGGTCGAACATCCTGCGCCACCGCTCGGGCACCACGAAGGTCGACCAGTCGGACAGCGGATGCTCCCGATGCTCCCGATGCACGATCGACATGGCACGCTCCTCTCTGCTCGTCTCCGCCCGCTTCCGATCGCCTCGCCGTCGCCCGTCCACCCCACCTCCCGCATCGCCCGGGCCCGGCGAACCTGCCTCCATGGTGGGTCGCCTTGCGACCGCGGAGAAGGGCCGAAAGGCTCCCGGTGCCGACGTCCCGGGACGGCGCGACCGGCCCGATCCGAAGCGGGCCGGGCGTCCACCCCTCCGCAACCAGCCGCAGAGTGCCAGCTCTTCCACTCCGCGGCCAGCCTCTAACCTCTGGCTCGAAAGGAGGGGACGATGGCCTCCACTTCAGACCTCCTCGTAGACGGCTTCAGCCGGGTCCACGAGACCGTCCACCGCGTCGTGAAGGGGCTCACGCTCGAGGCGATCACGTTCAGGCCGGACGAGGCGGCGAACCCGATCGGCTGGCTGGTCTGGCATCTCACGAGGGTCCAAGACGACCATGTGGCGGAGGTCGCGGGCGTCGAGCAGCGGTGGAGCGAGGAAGGCTGGGACGCCCGGTTCGCGCTGCCCTTCGAGCAGCCGGCCACCGGCTACGGCCAGAGCGCCGCAGACGCGGGTGCGGTCGCTGTCGGAGCCCCGCTCCTGCTCGGGTATCACGACGCCGTGCACGAAGCGACCCTCGCCTACGTGCGAGGGCTGGCAGATGCCGACCTCGAAAGGATCGTCGACACGCGCTGGCACCCTCATGTCACCCTTGGCGTGCGACTCGTGAGCGTCCTGTCCGACGACCTTCAGCACGTCGGGCAGGCTGCGTACGTACGTGGCATCTACGAGCGCCGCGCCGGATGACGGCGTGATGACGATGCTCCGGAGTGCCGGGAGAGGCCGTCAGGCCGCGCTGCAGCGGTTCGGGCCGAGCTCGAGCGCCCGAACCTCCTCGCTGGACGCCGTCGTCTCGCCCGCGTTCAACCGGACGATCTCGACGTAGCTCGGTGGCCGGGGGGCAGCGCGCGTCGACGCCCACGACACGAACCGGTCCCGCTCCCAGGCGAGCTGCGGCACAGCCACGCGCACGTCGCCAAGGCGTGCGGCGACGGGGACGTCGGGCACGACCTCCACGGCGTCGCCGTAGTGCGCGGGGAGCACCCGCACGTCGTCGGGCCGGCCCGACAGCACCTTTTCGAGGGAGAGGGAGAGCTCCTGCGCGTACTCGCGCGCATGGTCGGCGAGGTCTGGCCGTCCGACGCCGTCGACGAAGAGCGTGTCGCCGGTGAGGAGCGCCTGCCCATCGAGGTCCAGCACGACCGACCCGAGCGTGTGCCCCGGGGTGGCAAGCACCTGCACCGCGGCGCTCCCGACCTCGAGCCGGTCGCCGTCCGCCAGCGGCGCGAACGGGAACTCGAGCCGGTCACCGGCGGAGAGGTGCAGCGTGGCGCTCGTCGCTGCGGCCAGCGCCCTGGCGCCGCTCACATGGTCCGCGTGGAGATGCGTGTCGACCACTCGGGCGACTCGCCAGCCGTTGGCCCTCACGACGTCGAGGGCGCGTGCGATCTCCGTCGACGGATCCACGACCAGCGCATCGCCCCCCGACGCCACGACGTACGACAGGCAGCCCTTCCCGCGGCGACGGATCTGCACGACGGTGAACGGACCGGCCTCCAGCGACGCGAAGTCGTAGACGCCGGCCCAGGCGAGCATCCCGCCGACGAGGTTGGCGGCATCGACCCCGGCGGCCCGAAGAACGCCGACGGCCCGTGCAGACCGCTCCCCGCTGGCGCACACGACGACGACGCGGCGATCGCTCTCGATGGCCGGGAGCCGGTGCCCGAGGGTGGCGAGCGGGACGTTGCGGGCCCCGGGGATCGCCCATTGCGAGAACTCGTCAGGCTCCCGCACGTCGACGAGGACCGGTGCCCGTTCGGTGCCGAGCACCGCGGCAAGCTCGTCCGGCGAGACCTCCGCGGTCATGGCAACGCCCCTGCTGGTCGCCTGGCTCATCCCGCTCCTCTCTGCCACGCCACGAGACATCCCTCGGCGCCCGAGAGCCTCGGGCGTCACCGAGAGCCTCGGGCGTGACCGGGAGCCTAGGGCGTGACCGGGTCACGTCGGGCTCCGGCTCGCCGACGGGGAGGCGGCCCGGTCGACCGACGTGCTGCAATGAGACGGTGAGCAGGGCGCGGCGCCTCCGGCGCGACCCACCTGCAGTGCTCGTGCACGTGCGGCGCTCCGGCGCGTCCGTTCCGGTCGCCCTGGCCGCCCTCGCGCTCGCTGCATGCACCGCGGCGCCGCACGGGTCGGGGGGGCCCACGTCCACGCCGTCGGCTCCCCGCGCCGCGACGACCCCCACCGGCGCGCCCCCTACGGCCTCGACCGGCGCGCCCGGCGCCCCGTGCGTCGCTCCCCCCGCGCGCTGGCCCCTGACGGGGCTCGCCAATGAGCTCCTGATGGTGGTCGGCGAGTTCACACTCGCACGGGCGCTCGCACCGGAAGCAAGAGCAGGCGTCGGCGGCTTCGTGCTCCTGGGGGAGCCGGCAGCAGCGACGGGCCCGGCGCTGCGGACCGCCCTGTCGGACCTCGTCGCCGCGGCAGCGGGTGCTGGCCGGGTGAGGCCGTGGTTGTCCACGGACACAGAAGGGGGTCCGGTCTCGCGCCTCGCGAACATCCTCGGCACGATCCCTTCGGCACGTGAGATGACTTCTTCCTGGACGCCCGGTGAGGTCGAGTTTGCGATGAAGGCCCGCGGAGCAGCGCTTCGCGGGCTCGGCATCACGATGGACCTCGCGCCGGTGCTGGACACCGCGCCGCTTACAGACCCTGTGGCCGACGAGTCCCAGCGCTCGTTCAGCAGCACACCGGCGGTCGTCGCCGACTACGGCATCGCGTACGCGGCAGGGCTGCACGCCGGCGGCGTCGTGGCGGTCGGCAAGCACTTCCCGGGGCTCGGGCATGCCTCGGCCGACACGGACACAGGGCCTGCCACCGACCCCTCGCTCGCCGAGCTGCGATCGACCGATCTCGTCCCCTTCGCCCGCGCGGTCTCCTCGGGCCTTCCGGCCGTCATGGTCGGGCACCCGATCGTGCCGGGCCTCACGGGTGGCCTGCCGGCAAGCCTCTCCCCCGCCACCTACGTCCTGTTGCGGAGGACACTCCACTTCGACGGTGTCGCGATGACCGACGCGCTGAGCGCCGGCGCGATCTCGGCTGCGGGGTACAGCGAGGCCGCCGCCGCCGTGGCCGCGGTGCGCGCGGGCGCCGACATGGCGATGGTGGACGCGTCCACATGGGAGCCCGTCGTCGACGCCTTGGTCCACGCCTTCTCGCAGGACGCGATCCCCCGCGCCCAGGTGGAGGCGTCGGTGGCCCGCGTGCTGGCGGCCAAGGGCGTCACGGTCTGCGTGGCCTGAGGGTGCGGGCTGGCCCCCGTTCGGGACCATCGACCCTGGAGGCCCGACGGCGCGGACGCCACTGTCGACGCGGAGGTCAGTGCCGATGACGAACGAGCCCGACATCGCCGTCTCGTCGCGGGTCGCCGGGCGGCAGCCGACCGAGGACCCTGGCGCCGGCCCGGACCCGAGCCGGGTCACGGGCCGCCCGGGACCGCACCGGCGGGAGCCGAGGAGGGACATCGTGCGACCGCGACTCCCGGCGACCTTCCTCGTCCTCGGCCTGGTGCTCGCCGTGCTCGCGGGCGGCTGCGGTGCGGGCGCTCCGGCGCAGGCACCCCAGGGGAGGACGAGGAGCGAGATCGGGCACGCCTACGCGACCCTGTTCGACTTCGCCGACCACGACGTGAACGCGAAGACGGCAGTCATCCAAGACGGGACGGCCCTCCGCGCGGCCATCACCGAGGCCCTGTCGTCCCCCCTGGCGGCGAAGGCCACGGGCGCAACGGTCAGGGGGGTGCAGCTGCTCCCCGAGGCCCGCTGCGGCGAGGCGGTTCTGCCGTCGCCGTGCGCGCGCGTCAGCTACGACCTCCTCGGCCCCTCCGGCCGGCCGCTCTTCACCACCACCTCGAGCGGTTACGCAGTGGAGGTCCGCGGCCGATGGCTCGTGGCGAAGTCGACGATCTGCGGCTTGCTCGGGCTCTTCTACTCCGCGTCCGGGCGTCCGGGCCGACCACCCGGCTGCTGAGGCGACCGATGCGGCGCGGACGACGAAGCGGAGCCGGCCACCGGGGCGCGCTTCGGCAGGAGACGGGCCACGACCGGCAGGACCTCGGCCACCGACCCTTCCGCCGCGACCCGGCCTCGCACGAGCACCACGGCGCGATCGGCCATGGCGAGCGCCCGGTCGACATGCTGCTCGACGACGAGCAACGAGGTGCCCGCGTCCCGGACCGCTTCCAACGCGCCGAACACCTCGTCGACGACGGCTGGCGCGAGGCCGAGCGACAGCTCGTCGACCACCAGAAGGCGCGCCGGAACGGCCAGCACCTTCGCGAGGCTCAGCATGCGCTGCTCTCCGCCTGACAACGTGCCGGCCAGCTGGTGCCGCCGCTCTGCGAGCCGGCCGAAGGCGCCGAACGCCCTGTCGAGGGCATCTTTCGACCGGCGTCGCCCGAGCAGGGCGCGAGCCGCAAGCTCCAGGTTCTCCTCGACCGTCAGCGACGCCAGGACCGAGCGACCTTCCGGCGCATGGGCGATGCCCGCTCGCGCCATGCGCCACGCCGGCCAGCGGGTGATCTCGCTCCCGGCGAGCCAGACGGAGCCGGCCTTCGCCCGCACCAAGCCCGAGACCACCCTGGCGACGGTGGACTTTCCCGCTCCGTTCGAGCCCACGAGGGCGACGACCGAACCCTCGGGCACGGTGAACGACACCCCGAACAGCGCGCGGTACGGGCCGTAGGACGCCTCGACGCGACGGAGCTCGAGGAGCGGCTGCCCGACAGACCGGCTGCCCGCGCCGCCGGCGGCAGCTCCGGCCACGTCGGCCCCCGTCCACACGTCGGCCCCCGTCCCCACGGCGCTCACCGGCCCGAACCGAGGTAGGCGCTGCGGACCGCGGCGTCGGACAGCACCGTGTCGACCGGACCGTCGGCGATCACCCTTCCCACGTCCAGCACCACGAGCCGGTCCACCACTGCGGTCACCAGGTCCAGGTCGTGCTCGACCAGTACCACCGCCACCCCGCGCTCGTGACGGACCCGCTCGAGCACCGAGACCAAGATGGCGCGCTCGGCGTCGTCGAGCCCCGACGACGGCTCGTCCAGCATGAGGAGCTCGGGTGGGCCGACCAGCGCCCGCGCGAGCTCGACCAGCCGGGACCGCCCGAGGTTCAGCGCCTCGACGGGCACGTCCGCCACGTCCTCGAGCCCGACGAGTGCGAGCAGGTCGTCGGCCTCGCGGCGCTCTCGCGGCGACGGCCGTCCCAATCCGATTACGTCCTTCCACAACCGCCCGCGCCCGCCCCGCACCCTCTCGGTCACGCAGAGGTGCTCGCGCGGCGTCATCCCGCCGAACAGCTCGAGGCGCTGGAACGTCCTGCCGATGCCGAGCAACGCGCGGCGAAAGGTCGGCAGCCGGTCGATTCGCCTCCCGTCGAAGGCGACCCAGCCGGCGTCGGGCTTCACGACGCCGAGCACGCAGTCGAACAGCGTCGTCTTGCCTGCGCCGTTCGGTCCGACGACGCCGACCGACCCGCCGGCGTCGATGCGCAGCGACACGTCCGACAACGCGACGACGCGTCCGAACCGCTTGGTCAGGCCCGCGGTCTCGAGCAGGGGTTCGATCATCGCCGGTCGCCGCCGTGCAGACGGGAGCGGAGGTGACTGCGGCCCTGCCCGTTGGCAGCGGGCGGCCGTGCGGCGCCGGCACCAGCCGTCGCTCGGAGATCCCGGCCGCCCGCTTCCTCGGCCTCGCCAAGGCAAGCGGGCTGCGGCCCCTCGGCCCGCCCCGCCGCACGCCCCTCGGCCCGCCCCGCTGCGCCACGAGAGCCCGTGCCCGGGGGCTCTGCCCGCTGGAAGTGGCGGGTCAGCTGCTCCGCCCGGTCGAGCACCCACGCCTTGGCGTAGGCGACCACGCCCTCGGGGTGGCGGACATAGCTGAGCGCCGCCAGCGCGAAGACGAGCGCGAGCAGCGAGCTGAAGCGGCTCGACAGGGTGCTGGTCAGCTGCATGAGCACGGCGTAGAGGACTCCGGCTTCCAGCGCGCCGGCGACCGAGTACACGCCGACCGCGGCCACCACGACGACGTACACGAGCGAGAACTGGTAGTTGAAGTCGTTGACAGAGATCGACTGCTGCAAGCACGCGTACAGGGCGCCGCCGATCCCGGCAATGCCCGCCGACAACGTGAACGCCACGACACGCAGTCGGCGCATGTCGATCCCGATGGCCGCCGACCCCCTCTCCGAGCCGCGAAGGGCGGCGAGCTCCTGGCCGATCGTCCCCCACTGGACCAGCTTCACCGCCCCCGCCAACACGACCAGGAAGGCCAGGACCAGCCAGAAGAACGCTCCGCTGCCGGCGAAGCTGACGGCGCCCAGCCTTGGACGCGGCACTGTGAGCCCGGTCGCGCCATTGCCGGACCATGGGTAGAGGAACAGGACGTTTGTCGCCAGCAGGGCGAACGACAACGTGAGGAGGCCGACGGCCACGCCGCCGAGACGCAGGGCCGGCAGCGCGACCACGGTGCCGAGCGCCGCGGCCAGCAGGCCGCCGAGCAGCACGGCGGCCAGGACCGGCACCGCATGCATGGCCAGCTGGCCGACGGTGAAGGCCCCCGCGCCGGCGAACGCTGCCTGGCCGAGGGAGATCTGGCCGCCCATCCCGGTGAGCAGGGTGATGGAGAGGAAGACGATCGAGAGCACGGCGCCGAGGGTGAAGACGAACTCCCAGCTCCCTGGGACGAGGACCAGGGTCGTGGCCACGAGCATGCCCGCGACGAGCGCGCCGAACGCCCGGCTGCCGACGGCGACCTGGGCCATGCGCGCCGGAGCCCGAAAGGCGAGGGCCGGCGGGTCACAGCTGGCGAGCGGGTCTCGCGCCGAGGACTGGCGTAGGGTCCGGCGGGCGACGAGCGCGACCGCCAGGACCACGAACGGGAACGCCGGGCGCAGGCCCGAGGACAGGATCGTCCCCGACGGCAGGTAGCCGGCCAGGAGCTGCTGGGAGATCCCGAGCCCGATGGCTCCGCCCAAGGCGAGCGGCAGGCTCTCGAAGCCGCCGATGGCAGCCGCGGCGACGGCCGCGACGAGCAGAGCCGTGAAATTGGGAGCGCTCACGGTGGCGAAGATCGGGGCGAGGAGGACCCCGGCCAGCCCCGCGAAGAGGCTGGAGAGCACCCAAGCCGTGGCGCTCGTGCGGTCGGCCCGCACGCCGGACAGCTCCGCCATCCGGGGACTCTCCACCACGGCCCGCATGCGCAACCCGAGGGTGCTGGAGCGCAGCACCAGCGCGAACAGCCCGACCACCACCACGGTGATCACCGTGGTGGACAGCTCCCCGCCGCTCACCGGGGTGCTGCCCAGGTGGAAGTAGATCTTCCAGGTCTGCAGCACGAGCGAGGACGGGAGGCGTGTCGCCGTCCCGATGATCATCTGCGTGACGCTCGGGATGGCGATGAGGAGACCGAGGGCCGGGACGAGCTTGACCAGCGGCCCGGCCGTGCGCGTGTAGCGGAAGAGGAGCCGCTCCACGGCGAGCCCGATGGCGGGGCTCGCGACCAGGACCGCGACGACGAAAGCAGCCCAGGACGGCCAGGCGTCGTGCACGGCGATCGAGAAGATGATCGCCGAGACGTATGCCTGGGCGCCGAAGGCGAGGTTGAACACGCCCGACGCCCGGTAGGTGAGCACCAGCCCGGCCCCCATGAGCGCGTAGGCGCATCCGTAGGGGATGCCGGGGAGGAGGAACGAGAGGAAGAGCGCCACGACGTGCCCGCGCTCTTCTGATCAGGCCGGTGGCACGCCGGCTGGCACGGGGTTCAGCACGCTGATCGGTCTTGTCACCGGGGGATGGGGCGTCTCGAAGCAGGAGAACACGCTCTTCTCCGTGCCGTAGACGGGGACGAACGTCTTCCCCTCGGCTTGGACGAACGCATTGCAGTTGATCGGGCCGGAGCTCGTGTGGGCGGTGCGCCAGTCGACCGGAGCGAGGATTGTGTCGGCGGTGAACGACTTGAACGTGTTGATGGCATGCACCAGGCGGCTCCGCGTCAGGTTCCGGCCCACCGCCCTCAGGCCCTCGACGAAGAGGGCCGCGCTCGTCCAGCCCGCGAGCGCCGTCTCCGAGGGCAAGGTGCGCGGGAAGTACCGCTTCAGCATCTTCTGGAACTGGTCCATCCCCGGGTAGAGGCCGGGTTGGAGCTTCGTGACCTCGAACGGCACGTTGGGCTGCATGAAGTAGGCACCTTGCATCGACGACGTGTGCTGGCGGATGGCGTTCTCGTCGTAGCCTGTCGCCCACAGCTGCGTGACGCCCGACATGCCTGTCGCTCTCATCGTCTGGGACAACAGCACGTTGCCGCTGAGTGTCATGCACGACACGACCATGTCCACCTTCGCCTGCTTCATGCGGGTCACGTCGGCGTGGAGGTCGCTGGCCGGGGCGGGGATCGCGAGGTCCTCGTAGGCGATGGGGACGTGGTACCTGCGGAGCCCGTTCACCATGCCTCTGCAGCCCTGCTGGGACTGGGCGACGTTGTAGGCCAGCACCGCCGCCGCGTGGACGTGGTGCTGCTGGGCGACGAACGCGGCCTGGACGTTGGGAGACGTGAATGTGATGAACGAGCCGCTGTTGCCGTACAGGCTCGGGCCGTCCATCCACTGGGGGTTCACGTTCAGCCCGAACGTCGGCACGCCTTGCGCGGCGAGGAACTTGCCGCCGGCGAACGACGCAGTCGCCACCGCCACCACTGCGAACACGTGGTACTGGTCGACCAGCGTCCGGGCCTGGCTCGCGTCGATCGACGGGCTGGACTGGTCGTCGAGCGTGTAGGCGAGGTCGATCTTGCGGCCGTCCACGCCGCCCTTCGCGTCGACCATGTCGAGGTACGCACGCGCCCCTGTGACCACCGGGGCGAACAGGGCGGGCAGCGGGCCGGTCTGCGAGACGAGCGCACCCACGACGACGCGTGTCGAGTACACGCCCGTCGTGGTGCCCTCGGGAGCGTTGGTGGACGTCGATGCGCACCCCGCCAACACCGCCGCCAGAAGGACGGTGACGAGCGCGGGCACGACCCGCGCCACCCGGGAGGTCCGCACGCCGCGGGGCCGCCGCTCTTGGTCGGTCCCGCCTGGCGCACGCGAGCCCAGGCCGAGGTCGTGCTCCTCCACCATCGCATGGTGCGTCGCCGGCTGATCAACGAGACAGTGCCGAAGGTCCTGCCCACGCCGTCCGTCGGACGCCGGAAGCGCCGGACGGGGACCGACCGGCTCCTTGCCTGTGACGCGTTCTCATGACCAAGGTCCCTATTGCAAACCGTTGTGCCGAGTCAACGTGTGGGTATGGCGTTCGGCACCGCGGGATTGCGAGGCGGACGAATCACCGCGGTCGCCGTTCGCCGCCGCACCCGGCCGGTGACGCCGGGCGGGGCCGGTGACGCCGGGCGGGGCCGGTGACGCCGGGCGGGGCCCTAGTCGGCCCGGGCGGCTTCGACGTTGCGCCCGCGGACCGGCAGCTGCCGGATGATCGCGTCCCGACCCCCCTCCCCCGCCGGCTCACCGTCCCTCGCAGGCTCGGAGAGCTCGGGGGACGTCGCCCTTCGCGACGGCAATGGCCGTGTCCCGAAGGGGCTGATCGAGCCGCGGGTCCCGAGGTGTGCGTGGACGCTGGGTTCCACGACGTGGTGAAGCGCTGGGTCCGCGTCGACGGCGAGCCGGAACAGCTCCCAGCGCCGCGCAGACCACAGGATCGTGACGGTGGCGAGCACGAGCGGCGCCACCCAGTCGAGCAGCGTGAAGGCGAGCCGGCCGGGCAGCAGCGCAGTCGTGCTGCACGCGAGCGCGACGACAAGCGACCCGACCCCCCACGCCAGGGTCATCTCGACGTTCACCTTGCGAAAGCGCGGGTCCTCGCGCAGGCCCGGTGCGACGAGCCGGACCGTGTAGGTCTCGCTCAGCGGGGTGAAGCGCAGCGACCCGAACGCGAGCAGGCCGAGCGTGGCGACGACCAGCGCCCGGGGGAGGCTCACCTGGTCGTTCCAGGCAGGGAAGACCAGCGCCGACACGAGGCAGGCTGCGAAGATCCCCGTGGCGATGCTCGGCAGGAGCGCGTACCGCCCGCGCCAGTAGGACCAGATCACGAGCCCGGCGCTGCAACCGAGGGAGCTCCCTCCCGCCCACGCCACGCCGAGCCCGAGCTTGCGATCCATCATGACGAAGACCAGCCATGGCAGCATGTCGACGTAGGCCTCGGCGTCCATCGGGGCTCCTCGTTCGGAACGCTCTCAACGAGAACCGGAGCGGCAGGAAGCTGCCGGTTCACTGCGCTGAACAGGCGGTTCGGCTATTCTTTCGCCTACAGTAACCTCGCCGGTCGTTCCCGGCACTTCACCAGCGGAGGGGAAATGATGCATCCCGCAATGACGTGTGGGGTCGCCTCGTGACGGCGCTTCCAGAACCGTCCGCCCACTCCGCGTCCATCGAAGGGGTTATGGCCTTCGTCGAGACGATCGACACGGCACAGTCGGCGCTCCGCGCCATCGGCGACCACGCGCTGAACGACCTCGGTGGGGGGATCACCACCACCCAGCTGCGCCTCCTCGACCGGCTCGAGCGCCTCGGCGAGTCCAGGCTGATCGACCTCGCGGACGCGCTCTCGATCGCGCCGTCGACCGCGACGCGTCTGTGCGACACGTTGGCGGAGCGCCAGCTCATCGTGCGGCACCGCCGCGGCCGCGACCGTCGCGAGCTGCAGATCCGGCTGACCGAGGCCGGCACGCAGCTTCTGGTGGCCGTGCGCGGGCGCACCGTGAGCGAGTGGAGGCAGGCCCTCGCCGGCATCAGCGGAGAGGAGCGCCTGCACGTGGCGCGCGTCCTCGCACGGATCGCCTCCCCAGAGGCGGAGCAGGGTCCGCCCGGGGACCCCGCCCACGGGCTGTCCGCCTAGCACCGCGCGTCCGCAGGGAAGCCCGCGTCCGCTCGGTGAGCGCGCGCGGTGATGCGCGCGGCGTTGGCGCGAGGCGGCATTCGGGACGTTCGGCCCTGCCTCCCTCGCCGGCGGCTTCTTAGCGTGCGAGACGTGTGGCCGCGCGCGGGTGTCCTGCGATCGAGGTGCCCCAAGCGCGACCCGGACGCCGTGAACGTCACGCGTGCGGAGGGACCCGCGACCACCCCCTGTCATGCTGCCTGCTGACCGGGCCGACGTCCCCGTCCCGCACCGCTGGGTCGTGCTGGCGATCCTGTGCGTCAGCCTTCTCGTCACGAGCCTCGACACCACGATCCTCAACGTGGCGATCCCCGACATCATCCGCTCGCTGCACGCGTCGTCGAGCGACTTGCAGTGGGTCGTCGACGTCTACGCAGTGGTCTTCGCCGGCCTCCTGCTCGTCTTCGGCAGCTTGGGCGACCGTCTCGGGCGCAAGTGGATGCTCGTCGCAGGCGTCGCGGTGTTCGGGGCAGGCTCGGCCGCATCGGCCTTCTCGGGGAGCCCTGCGCACCTGATCGCCGCGCGCGCGCTCCAGGGCGTCGGCGCGGCGGCCATCATGCCGTCCACCCTCTCCGTGCTCACCAACGTCTTCACCGACCCGCGTGAGCGGGCGCAGGCGATCGGCTTCTGGTCGGGCGCCACCGGCCTCGGCGTGGCGGTCGGGCCGGTGATCGGCGGCTGGCTCCTCGCGCACTTCTGGTGGGGATCGGTGTTCCTCGTCAACGTGCCGATCTGTGCGGTGGGCTTCGCCTTCATGCTGTGGCTCGTCCCCGATTCGAAGGACCGCTTCGCGAAGAGGCCCGACGTTGTCGGCGCCGTCGTCTCCACCGCAGGCATGTCGCTCCTCCTGTGGGGCATCATCGACGCACCGTCGGCCACCTGGGGATCCCCGTCGATACTCGCCGCGGTCACCGGCGGCGCAGGCCTGCTCGTCGCGTTCTTCGCGTGGGAGCGGCGCTCGGACCACCCCATGATCGAGCTCTCGCTGTTCCGCTCGAGACGCTTCAGCGGTGCGATCCTCGCAATGGGGCTCGTCATCTTCGCGTTGATGGGCGGGCTCTTCCTTCTCACCCAGTTCCTCCAGTTCTCGCTCGGCTACAGCGCGTTCGGCACCGGCATGCGCATCGCGCCGATCGCGTTCCTCCTCCTCGTGATGGCGCCGTTGTCGATCCTCGTCGACCGGAAATTCGGCTCGAAACCCGTGGTGTTCGCAGGGCTCGGCCTCATGGCGGCAGGCTTCGCCATGCTCTCGTTCACGTCGGTTCACGGTGGCTACACCCAGGCCCTGCCTGCCTTCCTCATGATCGGGACCGGCGTGGGGCTCTCCTTCGCACCCTGCACGGAGTCGGTGATGGGCTCGGTGCCTCTCGATCGCGCCGGTGTCGGCTCCGCGACGAACAGCGCGTCGCTGCAGATCGGCGGCGCGGTTGGCGTGGCGGTCCTCGGCAGCGCGCTGAACAGCCGCTACCAGCACACGCTCTCGCCCGTCCTCCAGCACGCGCACGTCCCACAGAGCGTCGCCTCGCTCGTCCAAGGTTCCCTCGGAGGGGCGATGGCGGTCGCGGCGAAGGTCGGCGGGCAACTGGGCGCCGAGCTCGCAACGACGGCACGCGGGGCGTTCACGAACGGGCTCGACCTGGCGGTGACGATTGCCGCCATCGTCGTCGGGACCGCCGCGCTCGTCGTCCTGGTGGCGCTCCCGAACCGCGCTCCAACGGCGCCGCACGGCGGCCCCGACCAGAGTCTCGGCGGCCCCGACCAGAGTGTCGACGGCCCCGACGCGACGAAGCCCCTGGGGCGGAGGGGGTTACCAGGGGCTTCGTCTTTGGCTGGTACCCGGCCGTCGGGCCGGACTCACAGATTCTACCGAGGACCCTCGGATCTCAAACCCGGCGGAGGGACAATTCTTCGGCACTCCTCGGGTTCGTGTGGGTCGCTGAGCACGGAAGGCGGGGGTCAAGGGCGTCCGCAGGCCGGCGCAGTGGACTCTTGACGCCCGCCGAATGCCAGGACCAGGAACTGGACGCCGCCGCCCCACGTCTCATCGCGAAGAGCCGGAGAGCTGCGACACGGTGCCGGTTCTTCGAATCAGCAGTGCGTAAGAGAGCACTGCCAAGGAATCCACGTCGGTGCCGAGTAACCCGTGTCGACGTTGAATGTCTTGAAGAATCCGTTCGTACCACGGGTGACCGCGTCCTCCGACGAGAAGGTGAAGAACAGGTCGTAGTGCACCCCGGGACCTCTCGCCACGGGATCGGGGGGCAGTGTAGGAGGACAGTTGAAGTCCAGGCAGTAGGAGCCCTCGTACACCTTGAGCGAGAGGAGGTGGAGGTAGTTCCCGGTGTGCTCGTCGCTCTCGAGCCTCAGTTGGTTCGCATAGGCCTTGATCAGCTCGATGAACTGATCGTCGAAGATGTTGTTCTTCCCGAACACCGCCAACGTCAATTTTGTCGCGATTGACTTGGCTGCTGGGTTTTCGATCAGCCCCAACAAAAATGTTTCAACCTGAGCAAAATTCGTATTGTCGAGACCTTCCGTTCTCAGGTTGAACTTCTTCTCGAAAAGGTAGAGGAACACCACCGACGAGACTTTTGTCGAGAGCTGGAGTCCCTTGGATGCGCTTTTGAGGGCTTTAAAGAGGTTCGC
>JAJZMD010000163.1 GCA_021803085.1 Actinomycetes bacterium | reverse complement strand
GGGTGCCGAGGCGGACCTCGACGCCGGCGTCTTCGCAGCCGGCGACCAGCGCGTCGCCGAGCGTGCGCCCGAGCACGGCGAGCGGGTGCTGCTCGGGCGTGAGCAACCGGACATGGAGCGGCAGTCCGAGCCGGCGAGCCCGCCGGGCCAGGCGCATGGCCAGGCCGTAGGGCGCAGGGGGGCAGCGGTACGGGAGAGACGAGATCACGACGTCGACGACGCCCCGCTCGACGGCACCGATCCTCGGCGCGACCGCCTCGGCCCCGGTCGGGTCCCAGAAGCCGACGATCGAGCGGGACGTGGCGCTCCCGACGGCGTGGAGGGCCAGCCCCGGGGCCGCGATGACGGCGTCGACCCGACGCCACGAGCCGGCGGTCCCGAGCGCGCCCGGCTCGACCGCCTCGGCCCGGTCGGAGACGACCTCGACCCCGGCGAGCTGCACCCGGGTCCGGTAGCGGGCGGCACGAGCGTCACCGGTGGCTACAGCCAGCGTGCCGGGCAGGTACTCCGACAGGCCCCCGGGAACGACGAGGACAACCCGGACCCCCCGCGACGCTCGGAGCCGCCGGACGGCGGCGAGCCCCGCCGGCCCGGCGCCCACCACGGCCACGAGCGGCGCAGACGTCACCGTGTCACCGCTCGGGAGGCGGCCGGCCGCCCCATGCCGGCTCCCTACCCATCGGATGCGGCGCCGGGCGCGCGGTCGTCGGGCTGAGCGGCGCCCGTCGGCTCGCCTCCAGCGGGCTTGGACCACCACAGCTCGAGCTGGATGTGATCGGGATCCCTGAAGACGAGCGCCGAGCCGACCTCGGTATCTGCCACCGGCGAGTGCTCGACACCGAGCGACACCAGACGCTCGGCCCAGGCGTCGAGGTCCCGGCGCTGCCCGACGGCGAAGCCGACGTGGTCGAGCCCGGCCCGTTGCTCGTCGAAGGGTTCTCCGGGGAACCCCTGGTGCTGGTTGAGCCCGATCACCAGACCCGAGGCCTCGTGGCGCAGCACGATCATGGTGCGTTCGGGGAAGTCCACCCGCCGCACGCGCGCCAGCCCGAGCACCCGTTCGTACCACGCCGCGCTGGTCTCGGCGTCGGACACCGACAGGTCGAGGTGACCGATGCCAGAGAACCCAGGTACCCCCATGCCTTCTCCTCTCCGGCTCAGCGCCGGGGGGCCTGGCGGCCCACCTGGTGGTTGGGGAAACGTTGTTGGGTGGTCTGCCGCCGACGCCGGTTCTCCTTGGTGCGAGAGAGCCCGTGGCTCAGCGTGGCGTGGGGGCCCCGAGCACCGGTGATTGCGACCTCGAGCGCGGACGTCAGACTTCTTGGCGCGGTGCCCCCCGGCAGGCCACATCCCGAACCGACGAAGGGAGCGTGGTCGCCGTGGACCTCATGGTGGAGCGTGCCGCTGGGATCGACGTGCACAAGTCGATGGTCATGGCCTGTGTGCGCTTTCCCGGTGCCGACGGAGAGCGGGTGTCGGAGGTCGCCGAGTTCGCGACCTACACCGCCGACCTGCTCGCACTGCGGGACTGGCTCGTCGCCCACGGGGTGACTCGTGTCGGGATGGAGGCGACCGGCGTCTACTGGAAGCCGGTCTTCTACGTCCTCGAGGACGCGATGGAGACGTGGCTCTTGAACGCCAGGCACATGCACAACGTCCCTGGCCGCAAGACCGACGTCGCCGACGCCGAGTGGATCGCCCGCCTCGTCGAGGTGGGTCTCGTCCGCCCGAGCTTCGTGCCCGACAAGCCGATCCGAGAGATCCGCGACCTCACCCGCTTTCGCCGCAGCCGGATGGAGGAGCGCACCCGAGAGGCGCAGCGCCTCGACAAGGTGCTCCAAGATGCCGGCATCAAGCTGTCGAGCGTCGCCTCCGACCCGCTCGGGGTCTCCGGCCGAGCGATGCTCCACGCGCTCGTCGCCGGCTCCCGCGACCCCGACGTGCTCGCCGAACTGGCGAAGGGCACCTTGCGCAAGAAGATCCCGTTGCTGCGCCAAGCACTTGCGGGGCGCTTCAGTGCCCACCACGCGCTGCTCGTCGCAGAGATCCTCGAACAGCTCGACAGCCTCGACGCGTCCATCGGCCGCCTGAGCGACGAGATCGACCGCCTGATCGCCCCTTTTCGCTGATGCCCGGGACCGCCTGGCGAGCATCCCGGGGATCGACAAGCGCGCCGCCGAGGCGATCATCGGCGAGATCGGCGTCGACATGACCCGATTCCCCACCGCTGGCCACTTGGCCTCGTGGGCAGGGATGTGCCCGGGCCAGCACGAGTCGGCCGGCAAAGCCAAGCACGGCACCGCCCGACGAGGTGACACCTGGCTCGGGAAGGTCCTCGCCACCTCGGCGATGTCCGCAGCCCAGTCCAAGGACACCTACCTCGCGACCCAATATCGCCGCATCGCCGCGCACCGCGGGAAGCGACGGGCCCGCAAGGCAGTCGGCCACTCGATCCTCGTCGCGGCCTGGCACATCCTCTCGGACGCGAACGCCACCTTCACAGAACTCGGCAGCGACTACTTCGACCGCCGACGCCGCCCGGAGACCGTTGCGCGGCGCAAGCTCGCCGAACTGAGTGCTCTCGGCTGGGACGTCACCGTCGACTCCGACGGCGCCGCGATCATCCGCCCGCCGGCCGCCTGAGCGCCCACAACCGCACTCTCGGGCCTGGGGCCCGAGCCCGCCGCCCGCGGCGGGTCTGACGCGCCGCGGGCGCGCGGACCACTCACGGTTGTGTTTCACGTCAGGCGACGCCACGCCACGGTGCGGCACCGGCGTCGAAGACGAGCCTCGTAGTCCCTTCTGCGTTTGCGACCCGGGCCCCTTCGGTCACCCGGTGCGCGGACAGCCGGCCGTCGTGGCCGAGGTGGCACACCTCGGCGCCTGCGAGCAGGACCGCCGCGTCGGCGATGAGGCGGCGGTGGCAGCGCCACCACAGCGTCTCCGCGCACATCGCCACCGTCGGCCGAGCCGCGGCGTCAGCGAGCAGGCGAGCCAACCCGGCGGCGAACGAACCGGTCGCCATGTAGTCGGCGTAGCCCCGGAATGCCGGGTGGCGCAGCGCGGTGTTCGCCGATCCCTCCAGGGGGCGTCGGTGCCCGCCCAGGTCCTTCTCCCAGCGGTAGTCGATCCCCGCCGCCGGCAGCCACCACTCCAGCTCTGCCCGGCCGAAATGCGGGTGGCGGCGGCTGCCCGGCGCGCTGCGGACGTCGACCACCAGTTGGACGCCGGCTGAGCCGAGCAGCTCGGCGAGCTCCTTGGCTCGAAGCGTGCCGTGCCCGACGGTCAGGAGCGACGGTGCGCGGGTCCCTGTCTGGGCTCGCCGTGTGCCGTCCGCACCTTCGCCGCAGGTTCCCATCGCAAGATATTCTAGCTACGAGGAGAACAACGGTCCCCAATGACCTTTCGACATGGGCCGGAGCATGGTGACGTCCCGCTTGTCGGGGACATCCGAACCGACGATCGCCCTGCAGCGATCGCGCCGGGCGGCAATGGGTGCGAGTCCCTGCGTCGCCGAGAGGAGACAAGATGCGCATCGACTACCGCAGTGTGTTCCCGGCCGCCATCGGGGCCATGGCTGGCCTGGAGGAGGCGGTGCGGACCAGCACCCTCGAGCCGGAGCTGCTCGAACTGGTGAAGCTCCGGGCGTCGCAGCTGAACGGCTGCGGGTACTGCGTCGACATGCACACCAAGGACGCCACCGCCATCGGCGTCGACCCGCAGCGACTGCACCTCGCCGTCGCCTGGAGAGAAGCGCCGTGCTACTCGGAGCGGGAGCGTGCCGCGCTCGCCTGGTGCGAGGCGCTCACGCTCCTCCCGGGCTCCGACGTTCCCGACGACCTCTACGCCGAGGTGCGGGGCCAGTTCGACGAAGCGGAAGTGGTGGCGCTCACCCTGGCGGTGGTCGCCATCAACGGCTGGAACCGCTTTGCCGTGGGCCTTCGGTCCCCGGTCGGCAGCTACCAGCGCCCAGATGGGCACGGGTGACGGCGATCCCCCCGCCGGCGGCTGGCGCGGGCCGGCTGGTGTCGGTGAACGTGGGTCGCCCGAGCGAGGTGGCCTGGCGTGCCCGGACGGTGTCCACGGCGATCCGGAAGGCGCCCGTCGCCGGGCCGGTCAGGGCGCGGGGCGTGAACCTGGTCGGCGACGCCCAAGCCGACCGCAGGGCCCACGGCGGAGTGGACAAGGCCCTCTACGCCTACGCCGCGGAGGACCTGGCGTGGTGGAGCGGCCAGCTCGGTCTCGACCTTGTTCCGGGGAGCATGGGCGAGAACCTGACGACCGCTGGTCTCGAGCTCTGCGAGGCGGTCGTCGGCGAGCGCTGGCAGGTGGGAGGCGTGCTCCTCCAGGCCACCCAGCCGCGCATCCCCTGCTACAAGCTCGGGATCCGCTTGGGAGACGACCGGTTCCCCGAACGCTTCGCTATGGCGCGCCGCCCCGGCATCTACCTGCGGATCCTCGCCGAAGGGGAGTTCCAGGCCGGTGACGAGATCGAGGTCCTCGAGCGCCCGGCGCACGGGTTGCGGGCGGTCGAGGTGGCCCACATCTTCTACGACCAGCACCATCGCGCCGGCGAGCTCCTCTGCGTGGCGGAGCTCGCAGCTTCCTGGCACCGCTGGGCGCGCCGGATCCTCGCCGGTGCCGGCCAGGAGGCAGTTGCCGAGAGCTGAGGGCGCTCCGAGCTCGGGGCAGGGCCAGGTCCTCGCAGGTCTCAGCGGGGTGGCGCGGCCATCGGTGCCGTGTCGGGGACCAGCGGGCTCGGTGCCACGGTCGGGGCGTCCCGGTCCGTCGTCTCGGCAGGACCAGGACGGCGACGAGCAGCCGGGAAGAGGCGTGACGCGTGCAGCACGGCGGTGACCGCCCACAGGGCGAGCGTGGCCCCAGCGGCCACCTTGCCGACGCCGGTGACGGCCGGGACTCCCAACATCTTGGCGGTGGCGAGCGCGCCGAGAGCGAACACGGCGGTGGAGAAGGTCGGCGGCCAGGGGGCGGCCCTCACGATCCGGCGGGTGCGCGCCAGCGACCGTACGCTTGCGACCACGATCGGCACCGCGAGGACGGCGGCGACCGACCAGGTGGCGCCCGCTACGACGGCGGCGAGCACCCGCCCGACCGCCGCCGCAGCCAGGCCACCGCAGCCTGCAGCGATCCACCACAGCACCCGGCGGCCTTGGCCGAGACCCCGACGCGCGACCGCCAGCGCGGCGCCCGCCGCCACTGCCCAGTAGCCGGCCACGCCGACGGCGGCCGCCACGAGTGCCACCCACCGGAGCAGGTCCGCCAGCACGCCGACCGTCTGCCCCGCGTACGCCGCGGCGGCGATGCCGGCCCCGAGGAGGGCAGCAGGGGCGAGGAACCAGCCCCCGTCGACGGCCGTCGTCCCGTCTCGGCGGGTGACCGACACGGCGAAGCGGGCGACGAACACCGCGGCGCTGAGCCACGCCAGGACCACAAAGGCGGCACCGAGCACCTTGGCCAGTCCTGGCTGCGTGCTGAGGCCCGTGGCGACGACCGCCAGGCCGAGGGGCACGGTGAGCACCCCGGTGTGCTCGGCGGGCAGGCCGATCCTGGCCCAGGCCGACGGCGGCAGGCGAAGCTCACCACGATGGCGTACCAGTCCCCGTCCAGCGATCCATCCCGCCTCTGCAACCGCCAGCCACAACAAGGGGCGCGCCGCGCCCGGGAGGCCGCAGGCCCCGGCCAGCTGTCCCGCGCCGCCGGTCGCCATCACGGCCCCATAGGGAAGCCCGAGGCGCAGGGCCCGGGGCTGGGGCTGTTGCGGTGACTCGCCCTGGTTGGCCGCGAGCGAGCTCACCGGGTGCCGCTCGCCACGGGCGTCGGCACGTCGTTCGACCCAGCGCCCTCGAGCTCGAAGCGGAGGTGACCCTCGGTCGGGGACTGGATGGGCAAGAACGCCGCCTCGCGCAGTCGCCGGGCGGTCGGGCTCGACGCCCGGTACCCGCCGCCGCCGGCCACCGCCAGCTCGAGGTCGACGGCGAGGCGCGCCATCCTCGCCACCTGGAGGCGATGCGCCACCACCGCAGGCGTCGGTCCGACGTCCTCGATGAGCCGC
>JAJZMD010000124.1 GCA_021803085.1 Actinomycetes bacterium | reverse complement strand
TCGAGTAGGTGCAGGCGCTGGAATACGCGAGCGGAGTCGACCCCGTAGGCACAGGCCGCAGCTTCGCCGAGTAGCTCGGCTGCTTCGCCGTAGTTTCCCGCACCGATGTGTGCGCCGGCGAGGTCGGCCAAGACCACGGCGCGGGCTCGGACGAAGCTCGGGTCAAGGGCTCGTCGCGCCGCATCGAGGCGTTCGATGGCCCCGGGATCGCCGAGGCGGGCGAGACAGTTCCCCACCCAACGTCCGAGATGGTCCTCGTCGAGAACGATGAAGGGCAGTTCCGGGACGGGGTCCGCGCCGTCAAGGTACCGGTAGGCCTGTTCGATCGCCTGCCGACAGGTGCGCTCGTCCCCGTCGGCAGCTGCGATCTCGGCACTGGCTGCGTGCAACCAGCAGGACACGAGGGCCGGCACGGCTCGATGGGAAAGCCTGATGGCGTGCTCTACGACTTGGCGGGCGAGAGCGACGTGTCGGTGCCCACGGTCGTGTTCGAGCAGTACATAGGCCCGCTCTGCCGTCACGTGGGCGAGGAACGAGGGGTTTCCGCTCACCGTGGCGGCCCTGGCCGCGAGCTCGTAGGCATCGTGGGCGGTGGCCAGGTCGCCGAGGTCGAGCGACTGCCATCCGTAGAGTGACGCCGCCTCCGCGAGCGCAGCACTCCTCGCGGACCGTCGGGACGAGGGACTCTGCGAGCAGGGCGTCGAGGTACGACACGTGCGCGTGCAGAACGCCGTGGAGAAGGCGGGCTCCGCCCTCGCGGTCTTGGTGGCGAAGCTCGTCGGTGCGGGCGCGAAGCGATGCGACGTCAAGGTGTCCAGAGGCGGACCTCGCGAACCGGGCCGCGAGCTGACCGGCGAGATCGGCCGCCGCGTCGACAGCCTCGGGACTGGCTTCTTCGAGCGGCCTGACGGGGACAAACCCGAGCTCGACGTCGCTCAGGCCGAAGATCTGGCGGAGCAACCCGCGATGCCTGTCGCCAGGCACGGTCTTCGCGTTCAGCCACTTCCAGACGAGCGACTGCTTGGCGGCCACGGTGGCTGCGTCGTGGGGCTGGCCCTCGGCTGTCAACAGCTGGAGTGCCAGCTGCTTGTGAGTCCATCCGCGCCCGTCGCAGGCTCGCTGCAGCCGGCGCGCGCACCGTGCTCGATCGATCTCCACGCTGTGTTCTATCGGCTTCGGCCCGGCCGCTGTTGAGGACGAATATGGCCTCGCTTGCATTTCCTGCACGGGTGATCGGGTCTGCGTGCACGACCTGCGTGTTGGAACAGCGACCGGTACCTGTCTTGCTGGAAGTGCCGCAGCTTGTGTTAGCGGCGCAACCAACAGGAAGGAACCATCATGAAACTCCGCGTGGACGTCAACGGCGTCACCTTCATCGCTGCGAACCCACCCGAGGCGGTCGTCGACTTCGAGTCGAAACTGCCTCGGACCGACCCCGACGGCCGACCGGTCTTCGCCGTGGGTGTCGTCGCCCTCGGAGCCGAAGGCGCTGACGTGCTCACGGTGAAGGTGGCCGGCCAGCCAAAAGGCATCACCCAGGGGCTCCCGGTCAAGGTCAGCGGCCTTGTGGCCACCACCTGGCAGATGGGCGATCGCCACGGCGTCAGCTTCCGGGCAGACGTGATCGAGGCGGTCACCCAGCCGCAGAAGACACCGGCTTCGTAGGTCGCCACCCGGTTGTCGATACCCCGGGGCAGCTCCCATGCCCTGGGGTATCGGCTCTGTCGCCTTGTATCTGTTCCGCTGCACCCTCTCGCTCATAGAAGGAGACCGTCATGGTCAACCAGTCCCCCTCTCGATCCAACTCCTCTCGATCCAACCCCGCCCACTCCGATCCGTCGGTCTCCGACGAGATCATGGAGCTCCTGATCCGCTTCGTCACCGTCTGGCGTGTCGAACTGGTCCTGGTTGCGCTCCCGACCGCGCTCGGCATCTGGCTCTACGTCCGTCTCGGGCCCGTAGCCGCCGGTGTGATCACCGCCACCGCGGTGCTGGCCGTGGTGGTTCCCCCTCCATCTCGGCGTCTCCTGGGTCGAATCCTGCACCGGGGAAGTGTGCGGCGGCACCTGGACGTCGCCTTCTCCTCCCTGGCCGGCGTTCTTCATGACCGGCCGCCGATCATCGGCACGGTGGTCCGCACCCACGGCGGCGACCGGGTGCAGCTCGGACTTCGCCATGGAACCTCCATCGAGGAGCTGGAACGCGCTGGTGCGATCATCGCGTCGTCCCTCGGTGTCCGAAGCGTGGCGATGGCCGTCGATCCGGCCCACCAGAACCTGGTGACGCTCACGATCATCCGACGTGATCCCTTCGCATCGACCGGTCTCCGCTGCCCGATGGTCAACGCCAAAGGCTTCGACGCCTCAGAACCGATCCCGGTCGGGGTCGACGAGGAGGGCGAGATCGTCCATCTGTCGTTGGCCGAGCACAACGTGCTGTTCGGCGGCGAGCCCGGTGGCGGCAAGTCGGTCGCGCTCTCGGTGCTGGTCGCAGCCTTTGCCCTCGACCCAGGCGTTGCCCTGTGGCTGTTCGACGGGAAGCTGGTGGAGCTCGCCCCGTGGTCGGGTTGTGCCGAACGCTTCGTCGGCCCCGACATCACCCTCGCCATCTCGGTCCTCCAAGAGCTACGAACAGAGATGGACCACCGCTACAGCGAGCTGATGGCCCGAAAGGTGAAAAAGGTCTCCCCCGGCGGCGGTCTCGGGCTCCACGTCGTGGTGATCGACGAGCTCGCCCTCTACGTCGCCGGTGTCGACAAGAAACAGGCAGACCGGTTCGCCGAGCTGCTGCGCGACCTGGTGGCCCGGGGCCGGGCGGCGGGCATCATCGTGGTGGCCGCCACCCAGAAGCCCTCGATCGACATCGTGCCGTCCGTGCTTCGTGATCTGTTCGGGTTCCGCTGGGCGCTGCGCTGCGCCACCCGAGAAGCGAGTGACACCGTGCTCGGCAGCGGCTGGTCGTCGAGAGGGTTCTCGGCCGCCGATATCGCCCCGGGCATGCGTGGGGTCGGTCTCCTACTCCACGAGGGCGGCGTCCCGGTGCGGCTGCGGAGCTTCCACCTGACCGACACCGATGTCGGCGCCATCGCCGAGCGGGCATATCGGCTGCGGAGCGGCGACCCGACAGCCGCCAGGACGCCGGAACCGTGAGTACCTCCACAGCGACTGCGGCCACAGCGACAGCGGTGCCGGCGCCCGCGCCCGACGACGGGGTGCTGAAAGGCGTCTTTGCCCGAACCCGCGATACAGCGACCCTGGAGCGCTTCTCCGCCCAAGGAGAAGGCTGTGGCTGGTGCAGCCACCCGATCCGCCTTGTCGGATCACAGGTCACCGTGGAGCGAGCCAGCGGGGAGATCGTGCGCAGCTATTCCACCGCATCTGAGCCCGACGGGGTGCTGTTGAAGGCGTGCGGGACGAGGCGTGCGACGCGGTGCCCGTCGTGTGCGGCCACCTACGCCGCCGATGCCCGCATGCTGGTCCGATCCGGGCTGTCGGGCGGCAAGGGCGTCTCTCCGTCGGTTGCATCTCACCCGATGGTGTTCGCCACCTTCACCGCTCCGAGCTTCGGGGCGGTCCACGGGGTCCGATCCGGTGGTGGCAACCATCCGTGTCGACCCGAAGTCCGTGGACGGCGCTGTCCCCACGGCCGCCCGGTTGCCTGCTGGGCCCGACACCGCTCCGACGACCCGATCCTCGGCGAACCGCTGTGCGTCGACTGCTACGACTACGAGCACGCAGTGCTGTGGAACGCCTCGTGCTCCGAGCTCTGGCGACGGACGACCATCGCCGTCAAGCGAGCGCTGGCCCGACTGCTCAGCGTCTCGACCCGCGAGCTTCCGAGCCTCATCCGGGTGTCCTTCGCCAAGGTGGCCGAGTACCAGAGCCGAGGCACCATCCACCTCCACGCCGTCGTCCGCCTCGACGCCGCCGACGACGACGGCGACGACGGCGACACCCCCGTGCTCGAAGCCGACACCGCCACCCTGGCCGCCGCCATCCGATTGGCAGCAGCAAAGGCGGCCGCGCCGTTCCCGGCCGGGTTCTCCGGCGTTGTCCGCTGGGGCAGCCAGATCGACGTTCGGACCATCACCAGCCGACAACAACACGCTGCCCTCACAAACGACCAGGAGCGTGGCGGTGAGAAGTCGCCTGCGACCGGCGCCTCCACGGGCTCGAAGACCTCGACTTCCGAGGAGTGACCGGACATCTCCGCCGCCTGGTGGAAACCGCCTGGAGGCTCGGCGCCCGACCCGACCTCCCCCGGCTGCGGGCCTGGGCGCACACCCTCGGCTTCGGCGGCCACTGGCTGACCAAGTCCCGCCGCTACTCGGTGACCTTCGCCTCCCTACGAGCAGAACGACAGGCGTGGCGCATCGCCCGCCAGGCAGGACGAACAGATGACCCGTCCCAGATGGCCACGGTTGGCACCTGGGCGACGGTGTCCACCTGGGCGACGGTGTCCACCTGGGAGTGGGTGGGCACCGGCTGGCGGACCCGAGGTGACGCGTGGCTCGCTTCCATCGGCCAAAAAGCCAGGGCACAATCCCGGGTCGAGGCCCGCGACGCGCTGTGCATGGAACGGATCGGTCAGGAGTGGCGTGCCCGAGCAGTCGGAGACGGCGGCGATTCCGTCGGTTGGGAGCGATGGCCGTGACCGCACCCGATCGCACCCGCCGGGCCGCTGGCTCTCGACCGGGGTCCTATCCGGGCTCCAGGCATCCGAAGGAAGCTCCACGTCCCGAGCGCCCGTCGTCGTCGTCGTCGCCAGAGCGCTCCGCCATCCATCTGTGCCCGGCGACCTTCGTCGAGCTCTCGGGCGACCAGGAGCGCCACGCCATCGAAGCCCTGGCCGAACTGTTGGTGCCGTTGCTCACTTCTCCGCTCCGTGAGCCAGCCGATCCTGTGGCCGATCCCGTGATGGCGGTCGATGTCGCACCCATCGGTGATACTTGACCAGTAGGGCTACCCACAACGCCACCGCCGGTCTTGTCGTCAAAGGAGCGCCACATGAGGATCGCCACCTACACCCGGATCTCGACCGACGAGGTGAACCAGCCCTACTCGCTCGGCGCCCAGTCCGAACGCCTCGCCTCCTACATCGCCAGCCAAGACGACTGGGAGCTGGTCGCCACCTTCACCGACCAGATCTCCGGCGCCAAGCTCGAACGCCCTGGGCTCAACAGCACGCTCCGAGCCGCCAAGGCCGGACGGTTCGATCTGCTCTTGGTGTACCGCGTCGACCGGCTGTCGCGTTCGGTGCGCGGCCTGGCCGAAGTGCTGGAGACCCTCGACACAGCAGGCGTCGGGTTCCGCTCGGCCACCGAGCCGTTCGACACCACCGCACCAGCAGGCCGGATGATGGTCCAGATGCTCGGGGTGTTCGCCGAGTTCGAACGCTCGACGATCATCGACCGGGTGATCGCCGGCATGGAACGGAAAGCTGCCCTGGGCGGCTGGTGCGGGGGACACGAGCCCTTCGGCTACCGGGCGGTCAAAAGCGAAGGACGCCTGGACGCAGACGAAACCGAAGCCCCGCTGATCCCGGTCATCTTCGATCTCTACGCCAACAAGCAGCTCGGCTCCCACGCCATCGCCAACTGGCTGGCCGACGCCGGACTGTGTACCCGGTCGGGCAAGCCATGGTCCTACAAGTCGGTGCTCACCGTGCTACGCAACCGCACCTACCTCGGCCAGGTCCACTTCCGAGGCACCTGGAGCGAGTCCAGCCATCCCCCACTCGTCGAAGCATCCCTCTTCGACACAGCACAGGCCATCCTCATCGAACGCGGCGAGGACATCTCCAAGCGAGCCACCAACAGCTCCGAGTACCTGCTGACCGGCCTGGTCGTCTGTGGAACCTGCGGAAGCCGCTTCACCGGGACCGCGGCCACCGGACGCACCGCCACCTACCGCTACTACACCTGCGGCAGCCGCCAGCGCTACGGATCGAAGACGTGCTCCGCCGACCGGCTTCCCGCTGAGGCCCTCGACGACGCCGTCGTCCGCTCGCTGCTCGCCGCCTACGAGGACACCGACCTGTTCGCCACAGCGGTGGCCGAAGCCCACGGACGTGCACAGCTCGGACACTCACGCCACCAAGGCGAGCTGGCTGCACTCGATGCTGAG
>JAJZMD010000273.1 GCA_021803085.1 Actinomycetes bacterium | reverse complement strand
CTGGGAAGGGGAGACCCGGAGCCGGTAGCTGTAGCGGACAGCCTTGGCGGAGACCACGAGGAGAGCATACGAACAGGGTGTATCAACGCTCGGTTCGTGCGCACCCGCTCCAACCGCAACGTCGTCTTCCGCTGCGCCGACCACGTCGTGTGGTGCCCGAAGTACCGCCGGCCGGTCATCGTCGACGACGAACGCGGAAGCGTCGACTCCCGTCTTCAGAGATCATCGCCGGGGTCTGCAAGGAAACGGGTGCCGAGCTCGTCGGGCTCGAGACCATGCCCGACCACGTCCACCTCCTCGTCGGCGTCGACCCGCAGTCCGGCGTCCACCGCCTCGTCGAGACGATCAAGGGCTGCTCCTCCCGGCTCTTGCGCCAGGAGCTCCCATCCCTGCGCTCCCGGCTCCCAACCTTGTGGACCAACAGCTACTTCGTCGCGACCGTTGGCGGCGCCCCGCTCGAGGTCATCAAGCAGTGCGTCGCCAACCAGCGCAACGCCTGAGCGTTCGGCTGCATCGCCCCTTCGGGGCGAGCGGGGCTCTACCTCCCCACGGCTGAAGCCGGAGGCTTCCCGCCCCGCACCCCATTCTGGTGATCACCGGGGCAGAGCTGGCTGCAGCAAGGGAGGCCAGGCCGTTGTGGCCAGTGGTGGAGATGACGACCGGCACAACGCCGACGACAAGCAGCATCACGGTGGCCTGCAGGGTCCGACGCAGTCCCCACAGAGCCAACGCCGTTGCCAGGGCGAAGACGATCACGGCCTGAACGGGACCATTGTGGTTCTCGACCGATCGCCAGCCATTCGGATCAGCGGCAGACCAGATGCTCAAGCCGACCATGACCGCGACCAGCGGAGTGAAGACCCAGCCAGCCGCGTCAGGGCGAAACCAGGCGAGAAGGCACACGACAGCAAGAGGAACGGCCCAGAGCGCCACGAGCTCGACCCCTTTCCACCCACCGGGATCGGACAGAGTGTCGCCGACGAGGAACAGCCCGAAGAAGCCCCCGAAGAGAGCCATCAGTCCGAATCCGGTGCGCCGGAGGAAGCGGGCACGAAGGTCGGGCTCTCGGTGCCGGGCGAAGAAGGCGACCGCGAGGACCACGAGGACCACGACGATGAGGCCCATGCCCACGTCCACAGCGGGCCTCCCTTCAGACGGGTCTGATCAGATGATGGAACGCTCTTCCGGGCCGGTCTAGGGACGAACGTCCCGACAGAGGTTGGCTGCAGGACCAAAGGCTCCTCTGAGTGCGATCAGATGTTCTGGGCTGCGACGCCAGCGGGCGTGCAGGTACGCCTCATGGGTGCCCGGCAGTGGCTCCCGGCATGACCACAGGTAGAGCACCAGCCCGATCGGCCCGGTATGCAGCGCGACGATGACAAACCCCACTTGAGCACCGGCGACATCAGGCGTTCGCCCGATGTCCGCCACTACCGAGGCGGCCGAGAGGGTCGCCTCAGCGGACCACACGATCAGCGCCCCGGTCAACGCGGAGTCGAATGCTACGGACCGTCACAGCGGGTGTTTCCGACGCGCCGTGCAGCGATGCCGGTGCGGTGGCCACGTGGCCGAGTCGGCCCAGCCGAAGTGCAGAAGCCCTGCGGTCAACCCGCCCTGGCGAGGGCTTCGCTCATCCGCTCCACCGCCTCGGAGAGCAGGGCGGCCGACGTGGCGAAGTTGAGGCGAGCGCAACGCTCCCCTCCCGGCCCGAACGCCGGTCCCGAGCTGAGCAGCACTCGGGCGTGCTCTAGGAACCAGGCCGCCGCACCGACCCTGGCGCTGGCGTCACCGCGGGAGGGTGCGCCGCTCCCGACCGCGAACGAGAGCTCGGGCACGTCTCCGAAGTCGAGCCACGCGAGGTAGGTCGCGGCTCCAGGCGCCCAGTGCACCGTCGGAAGGCGAGCCGCCAGGAGATCTCCGAGCAGCCCGCGGTTGCGGTCCAGTCCGGCGATCACTCCGTCCAGCCACTCCCCACCGTGCCGCAGGGCGGCGGTGTGAGCGAGCACGCCGAGGTGGCTCGGGCCGTGGCTCACTTCTTCGGGCAGCCGGGCGAGGTCATGAGCGGCGTCCGGGCCGGCGAAGGCGACTGCGGCCTTCAGGCCGGGCAGGTTCCACGCCTTGGACGCCGAGACGAGGACGAAGCCTTCGTCACCACCGGGAACGGCGAGATACGAGGTGAAGGCGGCGCCGGGCAGCACGAGCGGTGCGTGGATCTCGTCGGCCACGACGCGCACGCCGGTCGCCTCCGCAGCGGCCGCCACCGAGGCGAGCTCTTCGGCCGAGTGGACCGTGCCCGTCGGGTTGTGCGGGTTGCAGAGAAGGAACGCCGCGGGGCCCCGGGCAGCAGCCGTGTTGAACGTGTCGGCGAGCGCGGGAAGGTCGAGGCGCCGATCGGCCGTCAACGGCACCTCCACGACCCGCCGCCCGAGGTGCTCTGCGAACGCGTAGAAGGGCGGGTACACCGGCGGGGTCACCACGACCACGTCTCCCGGTCCAGTGACGAGCTTCAACAGCTCCACGGCCCCGAGCATGACGTCGGGAACCACGGCGCTGCGGGCCGGCTCGAAGCCGCCGAACCCCCAACGTTCCGCAGCGAATGCCGCGTAGGCTTCGGCGTACGCCGTGCCGAAGGCGTAGCCGGTGTCCCCCCGGTCGAGCGCCTCGCGCAGCGCCTCGAGGACCGGGCTTGCCAGCAGGACGTCCATCTCAGCGACCCACAGGGGCAGCACGTCGGGACCGGCCGCCCGCCACTTCGCGCTCGTCCGCAGCCGGAGCTGATCGAGCGTCAGGTCGAAAGGGGACACATCTCTGACCACCGGGCGGACGCTACCCGGACCCGGGCCCGCCAAGTCGGCGTCGAACCGGCATCCGGCCCGGAGCCACCGGTGCGGGAGCGGGCGGCACCGGCGCGACGCGGCGACGCCCGATACTCTCGACGTGGCTGTCCGTCGCCCCTTTGCGCCCAGGGACTGACGGCGCTCGCCCTCGACCGTCGCGCTCGTCGCGGTCGTGGCCGCGTCTCTCGTCGCCACCCCTGTCCCGACCGAGTCTCTCGTCGCCACCCCTGTCCCGACCTCGGCTCGCGACGCCTTGCCGGGACCTCCGGTCACCGCCTCGGATCTCCCGACCGAACCCCGTGGCGCGGTGCCTGTGGACGGCGACGGCCTGATCACCAACGCCGCCACGCCGGACGGGTCGGCGCCCGGGGGTCGGCCGCGGTGCGACCGCACGTTTGACTCGGCCACCGGCCACCTGCTCGTCACGGGCAACACGGTGCTCGACGGTCCAGGCACCGCGATCGGCGACCCGAGCACGGGCTCGAACCCGCCTGGCGTCCCGGGAACGTCATCGGTCGCCGGCCATGCCTACGACGCCTTCTACGTCGACACCTTCGGCGCCCGGAGCACCATCGTCGACGTATGCGCGACCGGCGATACGTTCGTGAACGAGAGCCCGTTCTACGGAGCGGCCGCCCCACAGCCTGCTCCCATCGTCGACCTCGGAGGCCGCTGGCGCACAGTCGTCGTGTGGGACAACACGATCGAGGGGCTCGGAGGCTCCGACCGCTTGAACCCGCTCGTCGAGGTCGACGACCTGCCGCTTCACGGATCTCTCGCCGTGGTCGACTGCAACGCCTACGCGCCCGCGACCGCCGCGCCGACCGGAAACTTCGTCCTCCCGTCCGGCGCCGCCTCCGTCTCGCTCAGCTCGTGGCGAAGAGGCAACGGCCACCTATGGGACGCTCGAAGCCGCATCGGAACGGCATCTCCCCACTGCCCGCGGGCGCCCTGACCGCACCGGCCGGGCCGAGGACCGCGCCTGCGCCAGGCGGCACCGGCGGTTGGCCACGGAGAAGACGCGCCCGAAGACGCCGTCGACTCCTGAGAACCGTTTCGTCGCGATGAGTCTCTCCCTGTTGTCCAATCCAACTGCCGTGCCAGCAGACGTGGGCGTGGGCGGGGACGGCCGTCATCCTCGGCGAGACCCCCATGGCGGCCGACCGCTCGCTCGCCCGATGGCGCCGCTCGCCCGGACGCGTACCAGGTGAGCCTGAACATGTGAGCCGGTCACATCCTCCTCTCACCACCATCACAGTGACCGGAGCGCACCGTACAGGTGCCCGAAGGAGGGCGACGAACCTGAACGAAAGGAACGAGAAGATGAAGTCCCAAAGCATCGAGGGCCGTAAGCCGCCGCGTTCGAGGCGGGCGCGGGCCATGGTCGTCGCGACCGGCATTGCCGCCGGCGCTGCCGGCATCGGCCTCCT
The DNA here is from genome assembly GCA_021803085.1 of Actinomycetes bacterium. GTDB lineage: Bacteria > Actinomycetota > Acidimicrobiia > Acidimicrobiales > RAAP-2 > JAJYVT01. Next base: position 28,643 of record JAJZMD010000273.1, on the reverse strand, counting down.
GGGCGTGGGTGCGGCTGGCGCGGCGTCGCCTTCGCACCACGCCGGGGCCCTCCAGCACCCGTCGGTCAGCCTCGACCGCACGAGCCTCGACCGCACGAGCCTCGACCGCACGAGCCTCGACCGCACGAGCGTGGACCGCACGAGCCTCGACCGCACGAGCCTCGACCGCACGAGCGTGGACCGGTCGGTCGATCCCGCGAGCCTCCAGGGCGCCGCGCCGACGTCCGGGGACGCCGCGCAGGGGGCCACCGGTCTCGACGGATAGCAACCCCCCGCCCGGAACGGGCGCTGTGGTCGACCCCCCCGCCGCCGATCAGGCGGCGGGGGTCGCGCATGTCCCGGCTCACTCAGCGCGCCGGAGCAGTAACGGCAGCAGCGACGTCGTTGTCAGGGAACCAGCCGAAGCGCGAGCCGCGGGCAGAGGCGGACCGCCTCGGCAGCCTCGCGCTCGAGCTCGCGCTCGAGCGGCCCTCCCGGCACCATGGGGAAGCCCCAGTCGTCGAGGCCGACCAGCTCGGGAAGCACCTCGGCGCAGAGCCCGCGCCCGTCGCACTTGACGGGGTCGACGACCAGCCGCACCGGCCTCACCTCCCCTCGGCCGGGGTGAGCGGGAGCACCGCTTCGTCGTCCGTGCCGCTGCATTCGCCTTCGAGATGGCGGTCCACCTCTGCGGCGAAGACCCCAAGGGCGCTCCGCGCGAACCGCGCGACGCCGTCGGGATGTGCGCAGGCTCCCCGGCCGTCGACCTGGTCGATCCATCGGCGGAGCCGTGCGAGGTCCGCGTCGCCCGGACGTGCCAGACGCTCGAATTCGCCCGCGATCGCAGCCAGGCCGAAGACGCACGGGCCGCACTGGCCGGCCGACTCGCCCGCGAGGTACGTGACCACTCGCGCGGACTCGACGAGACCGCAGCGGTTCCTCGGCAGCGCGGCGACGATGCCGGCGCCGGGTGAGGCGCCCACACGCCGCAAGCTCTCTCTCGAGAGCACGAGCGACCGCAGGTCGCCGGCGCGCACCCACGACGCGGAGTAGCCGCCGAGCAGCACCGCACCGAGGTCGTCCGGATCGGCACCGCCGATGTCGAGCACGCCGAGGAGCGGCGTCCCGATCGCGACCTCGTAGACACCACGACGCGCGAACGCGCCGGAGAGGGTCACCAGCATCGACCCCGGCTCCTCGATCGTGCCGGTCCCGCGGTACCAGTCGGCGCCGTGGCGCGCCACCAGCGCGAGGTGGGCGAGCGTCTCGACGTTCTGCACGAGCGTGGGCCTGTTCCCCATCCCGCGCTCGACGAGCCGGGGCGGCGTCATGCGCGGGAGCGGCGCGCCGCCCTGGACCCAGTTGACGACGGCGCTCGCCTCGCCGGCCACGAAGCCTCGCGCCGCCGGCGCCACCTCGATCCGCAGGGCCTCGTACCTGCCGGTGCGTCCGCCGGCGCGCTCGCGCACGGCTGCCTCCGCAGCGGGAAGCACCTCCTCGGAGACGACGAGGAAGGCCCGGCGGGCGCCGACGAGCGCCGCCGCGGCGGCGATCCCGTCGACGACGAGGTGCGGTGCCTGGAGGAGCAGGACCTTGTCCTTGTCGCTGGCAGGCTCGCCCTCGGTGCCGTTCGCCACGACGACCGGGGAGCGCCCGCCGGGCGCGACCGCCCGAAGCTTCCTGATCATCGGGAACCCTGCGCCGCCGCGCCCGAGGATCCCGGCCCGGGAGAGCTCGTCCCACAGCCGTGCCCTCGCCGCGGCGGAGTCGATCGGCGGCATCGGCCCGTGGCGTGCGAGGTGGGCGCGCCAGGAGGGGTCGACCGGCGTCCCCGCCGGCGACAGGAGGCGCGGGACGCCCCCGCCCCCGAGCGCCCACGCGCCGGCCGGCCGTACGCGAGGCACCCCCGCCCGCCACAGCGTGGAGGGGACTCTTGCGGTGCTCACCCGGCGCGCTCCCCGAGGAGCGGCGGCTTCTTCGGCGTGCGCGAGCTCGTCGGTCCCCGTCCCTTGGGGCTGCCGGCGGCCGCCCTCCGGAGCGCGGCGAGCACGCGTGCCACGAGGGCCGTCGCGACGACGCCGATCGAGGCCCATTCGAGCGCACCCGCCCACCACAGGCGGGAGTCCGGGCCCGCCTGGAGCGCATGGACCATCGCCAGCGGCCAGGCGAGGTAGGCACACCAGTGGACCGCACGCCACACCCGGTACCCCAGCCGATTCCGCAGGAGGCTGGTGACGATCACCGCGCCGATCAGGTCGACGGCCAACGTCCCCAGGGCGATGACCCGAGAGCGGTAGGGCGACGTGAACGGCACGACCGTCGCGAGCCAGCCGATCGAGACGTAGGGATCCAGCAAGGCGGTCGTCACGTGCAGGGCGAGGAGAGCGAGCGCGAACAGCGAGAGCGTGCGGTGGAGCTCCGTGGTGACGAAGCGGGGCAGCCGGAACGGCGCGGACCCGAGCCTCGTCGCAACGCCGAGCGCGACGACCACGCTCAGGGTCACCAGGAGGACGAGCCCGCTCCCGCGCGATACGAACCAGAGGAGCTGCGACCCTCCGGCCGTCGCGGCCCCGGTCATCTCCGCACCCTTTCGGCGCGCCCGAAGATCGACCGGGGCACGGCGGGGACGAGTCCCTCGGCGTGCTCGGGCCATCCGCCGACCAGGTGGACTGCGCCCTCGTGGTCGACGAGCCGGCCCGGCAGCCCATGGTCGGCGAGCCAGGCTTCGGCGTCGCCGCCGGCCACGATCGCGGCCGTGCTCGCCGTGTTCGCCTCGACGCAGGTGCGCGCCGCGACGGTCGCCGTCCGCCACCGGCCGCCGGCGGGCTCCCCGGTCGACGGGTCGACGATGTGGTGGACGATCCCTTTCGCGTTCCGCCAGCGGCGATGCAGCACCGAGGAGGTGGCCACGCCTCCCGACAGCAGCCGCACGACGTCCGGCGCCGATCTCCAGTCGCAGACGGGCTCTTCGGCCACCCCGATGGGCCACCCGCCGCGAAGCGGCTCGCCGGCGGCCGCGACGTCGCCGCCGAGGCCGACCAGCACTCCCCGGGCGCCGCCTCGCGCGCCGAGACCGGCCCACGCGGCGCGATCGGCCCCCAGTCCCTTGGCGGTCGCGCCGAGATCGAGCAGGAGCCCCGGAGCCAGCCGCAGCACCCGACCCACGAGCTCGACGTCGCGCCAGCCGGGAGCCGGGCCCGTACCGCCGTCCCCGGCGCCCGGCAGGATCGCCGCGAAGTCGCGGTCGTAGCCGAGCGCGCGCACGGCCGCGCCGACCGTCGGAGTGACCCGTCCCCCCGTGACGCACGCGGCGGCGAGCGCGACGGTCAGGGCCTCCGCCGCCCCTTGGGAGAGCAAGGTGGGCGACCCGGGGTTGCGCTCGGCCCGCACGAGCTCCGAGTCCGTACGGAAGCGGCTGACCTGGCGATCGAGCGAGTCGAGCACGCGGTCGACCGCGTCGCAGACGGCGGCATTCGCCTCGTGAGGCCAGACGACCACGTGGGCCGTGGTCCCGAGCGCGCGCCGCTCGCAGACGGCGACGTCCGCCTCGCCGGACGACGGGAGGGAAGAGACCCTCCAGCTTGGCGGGGGAGGCGAGGCGCGCCGCGCCGTGCCCGCTCGCAGGACGGCGGTCATGTGTCCCCTCGGTAGTAGACGACCCGGCCGCCGCCTGCCGTCGCCGGTCCCGCGACGGCTGTGGTCGCGCTCGCTCCTGTGGTCCCCGCGCTCTGGATGACCACACCCGACGGCGTGGTCACGGCGACCGGCCCGTGGACGGCCGGCGGGGCCGTCCGGGCTCCCGTGCTCCCTCCCGCGATGGCGCTCCCGCCGGTGACCGCGCTCCCGCCGGTGACGACCCTCCCGGCCGGCGCGCCGGTCGGGAGGGTCGACCTCGCGAGCACCGCGGTCGTCACGCCGACGCCTGCCACCATGGCAGCGACGGTCCAGTTGGAGAGGTGCCGGACTGCCCGCACGCCTCGGTCGCGGCCCTCTTCAGCCGGTCGTGCCCGTCCCGGCTGCGACGTCTTCACCACCCGGTCCTCTGCTGCCATCCCTCTGCTCCTTCTGCTCCTTCGTCGCTCGTCTGCGCTCGCAGCGCGACCCGGGGACAACGGTGCAGAACCGCTGGTGTGACGACCATGAGACCGGGATGTGAGCCGTTCACATCTCGAAGCGAACCACGCGCCGCCGATCCCGCACGTTCTCATCGTTTTCTCATCGTCCGTCCGTAGCGTGGACACCGTGCGGGTGCTCGTGGTCGAAGACGAGGTGAAGATGGCCTCGCTCTTGAAGCGCGGCCTGGAGGAGGAGGGCCATGCCGTCGACGTGGCGAAGGACGGCGTCGAGGGGCTCTGGATGGCCCAGGAGAACCCCTACGCGGCCGTGGTGCTCGACGTCATGCTCCCCCGCCTCGACGGGTTCGAGGTGTGCCGCAAGCTCCGGGAAGCCGGCATCTGGGCACCTGTGCTGATGCTCACGGCCCGGGACGCCGTCGGCGACCGGGTCGCGGGCCTCGATGCCGGCGCCGACGACTACCTGGTGAAGCCGTTCAGCCTCCTCGAGCTCGCCGCGAGGATCCGCGCGCTCGTCCGGCGGGACGACCGGGCACGTCCCACCGTGCTCGCCAACGGCGACCTCCGGCTCGACCCGGCGACCAAGCAGGTCTTTCGAGACGGCCACGAGATCGCGCTCTCCCCCAAGGAGTTCTCGCTCCTCGAGCTCTTCCTGCGCCACCAGGGCACGGTGCTGACGCGGACGCAGATCATCGACGCCGTGTGGGACTTCGCCTACGACGGGACGTCCAACGTCGTCGACCAGTACGTCACGTACCTGCGGAGGAAGATCGACAAGCCGTTCGGGCGGCACGACATCGAGACGGTGCGGGGAATGGGCTACCGCCTGCGCCAGGCGGAGCAGGCCTGACGTGCCGATCCGGATCCGTCTCATGCTCGCGTTCGGGGCGGCCGCCGCCCTGCTGGTCGCCATCGGGGGGTGGCTGTTCGTCGCGGCCCAGTCCAGCTCGATGCTCGGGTCGATCGACGCGCAGCTCGCGACGGCGGCGGGCGTCGCAGGCCGCTACACCACCCCGGTGAGCGGCGGCTCGTCGTCGCCGGCGTCGCTCCCAGGCGAGTACCTGCTCCAGATCCTGGGTCCCGCGGGGGAGGTGACGGCGTCGGGGCAGGACGCCGGCACGGTCCCGCTCGTGTCCGGCACCGCGCTCCGTCGTGCCGCCGCGGGGCGCATCGCCCTCACGCGCTCCGGGGAGGACGAGTCCATCCGGATCGTCGCCGAGCCCTACGCGGGCCACCCGGGGTACGTCGCGGTCGCCGCGGTCTCGTTGGAGTCCTACAGAGGCAGCGTGAGGACCGTGGAGGGGGGCGTGATCGCGGGCGGCATCGCCGTCCTGGTCGTCGCCGTGTCCGGGTCCTACCTCCTCGCGCGGCGAGCGCTGGCCCCCGTCGAACGCATGCGCCGCGAGGTGGCCGCGCTCGTGCGCAGCGACGGCGGTGCGGGCATCCCGGTCCCGGCGACCCGCGACGAGCTGGCCACCCTCGCCCGCACCATGAACGACCTCCTGGCCCGCCTTCACGCTTCGCTCGAGCGCCAACGGAGCTTCGTCGCCGACGCGAGCCACGAGCTGCGCACGCCTCTCGCGGTGCTCGGCGCAGAGCTGGAGCTGGCCTCCCGGCCCGGCCGGACGAAGGAGGAGCTCAGTGGCGCCGTCGCGAGCGCAGCCGAGGAGACCACCAGGCTCGTGCGGCTGACCGAGGACCTCCTGCTGCTCGCCCGGAGCGACAGCGACCGCCTCGAGCTGCGCCTCGACTGGGTCGACGTCGGGCGGATCCTCGAGCGAGGGGCCCGGGCAGCCGACCGGCGCGCCCGGGCGGCGGACGTCCAGATCGACGTCTCGGCGCGGGAGGGCTGCTGGGCGTTCCTCGACGCGGACCGCGTGCGCGAGGCGCTCGACAACCTTCTCGACAACGCCCTCCGGTTCGCGCCGCGGGGGACCTCCATCGAGCTCCGCGGGGTGGAGCACGACGGCGTGCTCACCGTCGAGGTCCTCGATCGGGGGCCGGGCTTCCCCGAGGAGTACCTGCCGCATGCGTTCGAGCGCTTCCGGCGACCGACATCGGACCGCGGCAGGTCGGACGGTGGGACGGGGCTCGGGCTCGCGATCGTCGAGGTGATCGCCCGGGCGCACGGGGGGACCGCGACGGCCAGGAACCGTGACGAGGGCGGGGCGGCCGTCCGGCTGGAGATCCCGACGACGAGCCCCGCGTCGGCGCCCCCGTCGGCGCCCGACGACCTCAGCGAAGCCCGTCGGGCTGATGCAGCGTGGCGACCGGCCACTGGGCGGTCAGCGAGTAGCGGTCTCCCCGGATGAGGCTCTTTCGCCACTCGACGGGGTCCTCTCCGGCGCGGGCGAGCCGTTCGATCGAGAAGGCCGCCGTCTTGGGTGGCAGGCGCAGCAGCTTGCGCTCGGTGACCTCGGGGATCACGGGTCGGATGCGCTCCCAGCCCCCCGTGATGCGCAGGGAGCAGTGGCTGGCGAGCAGGTCGTAAAGGCCCCCGGAGGACAGATCGGCGCCGAGGAGCGCTCGAGCCCGATGCGCGGGCAGCCACGACCGGTCCCACGCGATGGGCTCGCCCCCCGCGATGCGGAGCCGCTCGACGAACACGACCTCCGCGCCGGCGCTCACCAGGAGCTGTGCGGCAACCTCCGCCGAGGCAGGGCGTCGCTCGGCCGCGAGCACCTCGCTCCGCTCTTCGATGCCGCTGGCTCGCACCGTCGAGGCCAGGCTGTAAAGGGAGTGCAGCGGCTGCTCGAGAACCGGCTGGGTGACGGAGCTGCCACGGCCTCGTTGCCGCACCACCAGCCCGTCGGCGGTGAGGCGGCGGACTGCCTCTCTCGCCGTCTGCCGGCTGACCTCGTACTCGCGCGTGAGCTCCTCGTCGGTCGCGAAGCGCTCCTCGAACTCCCCGCTCAGCAGACGGCGGCGAAGGTCATCGACGATCTGTGCCCAAAGGGGCAGGGGGCTCGACCGGTCGAGCGCGGTCGCCATCGGTCACACCCCGGCGAGGAAGAACGAGCCGATGAGGACGGCGAGCACGAAAAGCGTGACGAGTGCCATCGGAGGGTCCTTTTCGTAGACGAACGACAGCACGCCGACAGCCACCCGGAGAACGGGCGTGAGGATCAGGATCAGCACACCGAGCACGATGATCCCCCGTCCTTGCCCGCGGGCGATCGACCGCCCGAGCGCGGAGAACGAGTGCGGGAACGGCGTCGACCTCGACGTGAGCTGATGATAGGAGAAGTGCCCGCTCACTGGCAGGTAGGCGCTGTGGTGGGCGAACATGAGACCGAGGCCGGTGGCGATGACGAGCACGCTCACGACCACGCCGGTGCGCAGCACGAGGCTGATCGCCACCTCCACCTTGCGGACCTTCTCCGCCATCACTGCCGCTTCCTCGGGGCTGAGCACGCGGCCCCCCGAGCGCCCGAGTGCCTCGACGGGCGGCTGGTCGTAGGGGGGCCGCTCTGGAACGCCGGCCGGCAGGTTCGGGTGCCTCACGGGAAGATCCCCTTCTGCAGCATCTCCAGGGAGATGACCACGAGCACGACCACGAAGACGATCCGCACGGTCTTGCTCGTGACCCGGCCGAGGACCCGGGCACCGAGGGTGGCCCCGAGGAGGACGCCGGCCGCGACCGGTGCGGCGATGATGGGATCGATCTGGCCGCGGATGAAGTACACGCCGGCGCTCGCCGCGGCGGTGACCCCGATCATGAAGTTGCTGGTGGCCGACGACACCTTCATGGGAAGGTGCATGGCGCTGTCCATGGCCGGCACCTTCAACGCGCCAGAGCCGATCCCGAGCAACGCGCTCACCAGACCCGCGACGTACATGAGGGCCAGCCCGGGCTTCGTGCCGACCACCTTGTAGGGGATCTCCCGTTGCTCGACGGCGTCGTAGTAGGAGCCGTGCAGGTTGAAGTAATTGGCGATCCGGTCGTGCGACACCGTCAGCGGCTGGTCCGCGTGCCGTCGCCGGAACGTGGTGAACGAGGAGTAGGCGAGAACGACCCCGAAGAAGACGAACAAGAACCGAGTCGGCAGCACGGTGGTGAGGTACGCGCCGCTCACCGCCCCCGTGGTCGTCGCGATCTCGAGGAACATGCCCGCCCGGAGGTTGGTCATCCGCTCTCTGACGTAGGCGGCGGCCGCTCCGCTCGAGGTGGCGATCACCGAGACGATGCTGGCCCCGATCGCCAGCCGGATGTCCACGTGGTACACCAGCGTGAGGAGAGGGACGATCACCACGCCGCCGCCGAGGCCGATCAGGGACCCGAGCACTCCCGCCGCGACCGAGATCAGCGCGAGGGAGACCACGAAGTCGAGCGGCGTCACGCTCCTATTGTACAGACATTCGCATGTACGTGCAAACTAGCTACTGACCTGGCGGCGGGTGGAGCGCCGCTGTGAGCACCGCCCGCATGATGGGTCCCGCCGTGGTCGCGCCATACGTGTTCGACGGCTGGAAGGGCACGAGGACGCACACCGCGACCTGCGGATGTGTGGAGGGCGCGAACCCGATCATCCAGTCGTGGATGTTCGCTGTCGGGTTGGAGAGGCCCGTCTGCGCGGTGCCGGTCTTCACCGCGGCCTTGAGCGACGGAGGGAAGATCCCGTAGGCGGTCCCGTCAGGCGCGGTGGCGACGGAAGCCATGAGCTTTCCCACCTCGGCTGCGGCCGACGCGCTCATCGTGTGCTTGTACACGGTGGGCACGTAGCGCTTCACGACCTGGCCGTTGGAATCGCGCACGACCGACAGGACGTGGGGGGTCATCAGGTTGCCGCCGTTGGCGACCGCGGCCGCGACCATCGCCTGCTGGAGCGCGGTCGCCTTCACGTCTTGCTGGCCGAAGGCGGAGTAGGCCAGACCCGGGGGCCCGAGCTTTGTGACCGAGAATGTCCCGGGGGCGGGGAACGTCGACACCGACGCGTACGGCAGGTCGATCGGCGGCTTCTGGTTGTAGCCGAAGAGCCCGGCTTGGCGCCACAGGACTGTGCCACCGATGGCGAGGCCGAGATTCGCATAGCCCGGGTCACACGAGGGCGGAAGCATCTCGGGGATCGTCCCGCCGCACGGCGACGCCCCAGCGGGGCTTGTCGCATCGTTGCAGAGCAGCTTCGTGGAGTCTGGCAGGCTCGTGCACGCTGCCACCGGATATGTGAAGCTCTCGAGAGACGGCTTCAGGTTGTAGACCGCCGACGTCGTGACGATCTTGAACGTCGAGCCCGGGGGCTCGGGATCGAAGGTGGCGAGTGGCACGCCCGGGTAGAAGCCCTCGTGGTCCGGAACTGTGAAGTCGGCGTGCCCGGCCGTCTTCTCCGTTGTGATGTTCGGGGACACGAGTGGGCTGGGTGTGTACGTCGGGCTCGAGTACATCGCGAGCACCGCCCCGGTTTGAGGCTGCAAAACCACGATCGCGCCGTCCTTGTTCGCTGACGGGATGGTGGCGAGCTCGTGGGCCGCGAAGGCCTGCAGGTACGGCTCGAGAGTGAGGGTGACCGAGTCGGTCGATGGCGGGGGAGGTGTGAGTACCTGGCCCAGGTTCTGCGGAGACTGGGAATGAGGCATGAGCCACTGGTTGTACACATCTTCGACGCCATTGGTGCCGTAGTACGGGGAGTCGTAGCCGACGATCTGCGCGAAGAGCGAGCCGGTCGGGTACTGCCGCACGTACCGGTAGGGCCCGGATCCCTTGGGCGCCTTCACCGAGCGGGCGAGGACCTCGCCGTTGGCAGCAAGAATGGCGCCTCGGGGGTTGTTGTCTTGGGTTGCGGCGACCCGGGGGTTTGTGCGTGTGCTGTCGAGTGCCTGTGCCTGCCGTACCTGGATGTTGACGAGCTGGGCGAGGACGAGCCCGAAGCACACCACGAGAACGAGGCCGAGCCACCGGATCCTGCGCCCCACCTACGTCACCTCCGGGTCCCGAGCCGTCACGCCGCACCCTGGCGGCGGTGCATGCCCCGACCGGCCGTGTTGGCTACGCGAGTCACGCCCAACCATCTCGCTCCCTCTCGTTCGCTCCCGCTCGCGTGTTCGCTCCCGCTCGCCTGCTCGGCTCTTCGCCTGCTCGCCTGTTCATGGGTCGCTCTCCGGTCACCCGGCGACGGCCTCTCTCGGACTTCTCTCGGACTTCTCTCGGGCTTCCCCCCGACCACACGTCATCATGACCGACACCTCGCCGGTCTCGGGCGCGGGCAGCACGCGTCACCCCGTGCCTGGGGACCGCCGGGCCTGCTGCGGCAAGCTCAGAGCGGCGCCACGCGCCCACCCTGATCATTCGCCTCGAGCATGAAGGACGCCGCGCGCGTAGGTTCTCTCACCGTGAAACCGCCGCCGTTCGACTACTCCGCCCCCGACACCCTCGAGGAGGCGCTCTTCGTGCTGGGCGAGGCCGGCGACGAGGCTCGGCCGCTCGCCGGCGGCCAGAGCCTCGTCCCACTGCTCTCCTTGCGGCTGGCCCGGCCATCGCGCCTGGTCGACCTGGCCGGGATCACCGCCTTGAAGGCCCTCGACACCGCCGGCGGCCACCTGGCCGTCGGCGCCATGGTCCGCGAGCGCGAAGCCGAGAGGGACGAGCGCGTACGAAGCCTGGCTCCGGTTCTCGCCGACGCCTTGCCGCTGATCGGCCACCCCGCGATCCGCAGTCGAGGGACGATCGGGGGGAGCCTGTCCCACGCCGACCCCGCGGCCGAGCTGCCGGCGGTCGCGCTGGTCCTCGAGGCCGAGCTGGTCGCCGAGAGCCGGGCCCGCGGCCGGCGAAGCATCCCGGCGGCCGACTTCTTCACGGGGTTCTTCACCACCGCGCTCGCGCCTGACGAGCTCCTCACCACGTTGCGCGTCCCGTCGTCGGCGCCGGGCACGGGCTGGGCCGTCGACGAGGTGGCCCGCCGGCACGGCGACTTCGCGATCGTCGGAGCGGCGGCGATGGTCCGCCTCGACACGAGCACCGGTCGGATCGAGGAGGCCCGCTTGGCACTGGCCGGCGTCGGCGACACCCCGGTCCGGCTGCCGGAGACCGAGCAGATGCTGGCCGGGGCGGAACCCGCCGACGGAGCATTCGCCGACGCAGCCGAGAACACCATGACTCGGTTGTCGCCGCCTGCCGACGTGCACGGCTCTGCCGCCTACCGCCGCCACGTCGCCGGGGTCCTGGCGCGGCGGACGTTGAAGCTGGCAGCCCAGCGCGCGAGGGAGGCGGCGTGACCTCCTTCGACGTCGAGCTCACCGTCAACGGCGTCCCACGGCGGGGATCGGTCGAGGCACGCCGCACTCTGGCCGATTTCCTGCGTGAGGACCTCGGGCTCACGGGCACCCACCTGGGCTGCGAGCACGGGGTCTGCGGCGCCTGCACCGTGCTGGTCGACGGGGAGCCGGCCCGGTCCTGCCTCATGCTCGCCGTCCAGGCTCGTGGCGCCGACGTGCGGACGGTCGAGGGACTGGCGCCGGACGGCGAGATGAACCGCCTCCAAGAGGCGATGTGGGACTCTCACGGCTTCCAATGCGGCTTCTGCACGCCCGGCTTCCTCATGCAGATCACGGCGCTGCTGGCAGAGAGCCCCGAACCAACCGAGGCCGAGGTCCGCGAGGCCCTGTCGGGCAACATCTGCCGCTGCACCGGCTACGAGAGCATCGTCAACGGGGTCCTGCTCGCCGCCGACGCTGCCATATCCCACGAATAGCGCGCGAGCACAGACACGCGCGGGCGCAGACAGAGGAGGTCCACTCACGTGCAGCACATCGCCGAGCGGTACACGGGTGCAAGCGTCAGGCGATCCGAGGACCCCCGGATCCTGACCGGCTCGGGCCGCTACGTCGACGACGTCCGCTTGCCCGGCATGCTGCACGCCGCATTCGTGCGCAGTCCGGTCGCCCACGCCCGCATCACCAGGATCGACGTGCGCGCGGCAGCGGAGGCGCCCGGGGTGGTGCTGGTGCTCACGGGCGAGGAGCTCGAGCGGTCGCTCGTGCCGGGCCCGGGCATCGCCGCGATGTTCTCCCGGGGGGCGCCGGTGCCGGCGTTCACCACCTTGGCCTCCGACAAGGTCCGGGTGGTGGGCGACCCGGTGGTCCTCGTCGTGGCCGAGAGCCGGTACCTCGCCGAAGACGCCTGCGAGCTCGTGGAGGTGGACTACGAGGAGCTGCCCGCCGTCATGACCCCCCAGGCGGCCCGAGATCCAGCCAGCCCGGCGATCTTCGAGGACCTGGCGGGCAACGTGCTCATGCACTCCCCTGTCGCCGTCTTCGGCGACGTGGACGGAGCCTTCGCCCGCGCCGACCGTGTCGTCCGTGCCGATCTGCGCCAGCACCGGCACCAGAACGCGCCGATGGAGTGCCGGGGCGTCGTCTGCAGCTTCGACCCCGAATCGGGGGAGCTCACCGTGCACTCCGCCACCCAGGGCGTCCACATCGTGCGCACGACGCTCTCCACGGCACTCGGCCTCCCCCCGGAGAAGGTGCGGGTCCTCGCCGGAGACATCGGCGGCTCCTTCGGGCTCAAGCTCGGCGCCTACCGTGAGGACGTCGCGTGCGCCGCGGCGTCTCGCCAGCTCGGCCGGCCGGTCCGCTGGATGGAGGACCGCCTCGAGAACCTGACCTTCTCCGGCCAGGCTCGGGAGGAGAGCTTCGAGGTGGAGGCGGCCATCACGAACGAAGGCGAGATCCTCGGCCTGCGGGTGAAGATGACCATCGACACCGGCGCGTACCCGGGCATGGGCACCATGCTCCCCGAGCTCGTGAAGACCATGATCCCCGGTCCCTACAAGATCGGGGCGCTCTCGTTCGAGTGGACCGCAGTCGTCACGAACAAGGCCTCGTACGTCGCCTACCGCGGTCCGTGGGCGTCCGAGACCTGGGTGCGCGAGCGGATGGTCGACCTGGTCGCCATGGAGCTCGGCATGGAGCCGATCCAGGTCCGCCTCCGCAACGTGGCCACCCGCGAGACACCGCCGCGCCGGATGGTGACGGGCCGCAGCCTGGCCGGGGTGACGGCCAAAGAGTCGCTCGAGGCCATCGCCTCGACGGTCGACCTGCCTTCCTTCCGACGGCTGCAGGCGGGAGCTCGTGAGCACGGGCGGTATCTGGGCTTCGGCGTGGCGACCTACATCGAGCCGGCACCCGGCCCGCTCGAGGGCAAGGGGGGCGGGGGCATCATGGGCCCCGAGCAGATCCGGCTCCGGCTGGCAGAGGACGGAACCGTCACCCTCTTCACCTCGCAGATGCCGCACGGCCAGAGTCACCAGACCACCTTCGCCCAGATCGCGGCCGACGAGTTCGGCGTGCCGATCGAGCAGGTACGGGTGGTCGTCGGCGACTCCGACCTCGTCCCGATGGGCTTCGGGACCGGTGGCAGCCGGGCGGCGACCATGGCTGGGGGCGCGTCGCTGCACGGAGCACGGGCGCTCAAGGCGAGGGTGAAGGAGATCGCGTCCCACCTCTTCGAGGCGGGCGCCGAGGACATCGAGCTGTCCGGGGGGTCGGTAGCCGTGCGCGGGGTGCCGGCTTCTGCGATGAGCCTCGCTGAGCTTGCCAGGGCAGCGCGGGCACCGGGCCGGCTCCCCCCGTCGCTCGCCGGAGACGTCGAGGTGACCGCCGCCTTCGACGGAGGCGAAGGCGGGTGGTCGGGCGGGTCGCACGCCGCCATCGTGGAGGTGGACGTGGAAACCGGACAGGTGCGCGTCGAGCGGTACGTGGTGGCAGAGGACTGCGGCACCCTGATCAACCCGGCGATCGTGGAAGGGCAGGTGCGGGGAGGGGTCGCCCAGGGCATCGGTGCGGTGCTGCTGGAACGCTCCGTGTACGACGAGGAGACCGGCCAGTACCTGTCGAGCACGTTCATGGACTACGTCCTTGCGACCGCTTGCGAGATCCCGCGCATCGAGATCGAGCACCTCGAGACGGTTCCCCTGGACGCCGACGTGAACTTCCGGGGGGTCGGTGAAGGCGGCATGATCATCGCGCCCCCCACGCTCTGCAACGCGATCGAGGACGCGCTCTCACCCTTCAGCGCGCGCGTCCTCGAGCAGCACCTCCCGCCAGCTCGTATCCTCGAGCTGATCGGCGCGATCCCGGCCGGCTGAGCTCGGGACACCGCCGGGAGCAGAGCTCAGGTGTTGCAGCTCACCTCCTGGCGGCGGCCTTCACTGCAGTCCCGTACGCACAGATCTCGGTCCAGTTGTTGCCCATGTCCGACGTGTCGAACCGAAAGGCGATGACGGCGTCGGCGCCCTTCGCCTGCGCCTCCTCGACCATCCGCTCCATGACCTCCTCGCGGCTCGCGACGAGGTTCTTCGTCATCCCCTTGAGCTCGCCCCCGACGAGGGACTTGAACCCGGCACCGATCTGCGATCCGATGTTGCGTGACCGGACCGTGAGCCCGAACACCTCGCCGAGCACCTCGGTGATCTCGTAACCGGGAATGTCGTTCATGGTGCTGACCAGCATCGTCCCTCCAGTCTTTCGGTCCGCTCCGCGCCCAGAAACCTTTGCACTGAGCACGCAAGGGCGCCCGCGCCCAGAGCATGGTGCCACGTGGCGCGGCGTGCCGCTGGCTGGCCTCGCCAGGGCGCCGGCGACGGAGGTCCCGCGTCTGCCGCCCGGCGCGCAGCGGCCCCGTTGGCATCCGGCCGGTGCGCCGGATGCCGCAGACACGCCGCGCGGGAGACGAACTGGGTCATGCAACGGCCGATGAGGTTGTGGTTATCCTGAGGCGACGAAGGGAGGGCGGCCGGTGGAATCCCCGGCCGCAGGGAGATGGTGAGAGCGCTGGAAGCCGGCGAGGGAGCTCACGTCGGGAGGGCGTCGAGACCACCCAAGGTCCGCGGCGAGCAGACGCGCCGCCGGATGGTCGAAGCGGCGCTGTCGCTCCTCGAGGAGAACGAGCACCCGCCTACGGCGAAGGAGATCGCCGTACGCGCGAACGTGTCGCACCGGTTGCTGTTCCACCACTTCAGAGACCTCGAGTCCCTCCTCGGGTTGGTCTTCTCGCTGCAGATCGACCGATTCCGCGTGGAAGTCGTCGAAGTCCCCTCGCACCTTCCGCTTCGGGTACGGATCGATCGCACCGTCCACCACCGATCGGCGCTGTACGAGTCCACCGGCCACCTCGCGTCCAACTCGTCGGCGCTCTCCGCGCGCCTCCAGGCAGTCGCCGAGGGCGTCACCCGAACCCACGGGCTCTTGCGCGACCGCCTGGAGCAGACGTTCCGCCCGGAGCTCGACGCTGCGGGGCCTCGGGCCGCCGAGCGGCTCGGCGCCATCGACACTGCGGTGTCCTGGCAGGTGTGGGACCACCTCCAGCGGAGGAACCAGCTTTCCCTCTCGGCGTCGCGCCGAGTCATGACGAGGCTCCTCGAAGCGGCGGTCACCGAGCCGAGCTGACCGGCGGCGAGCGAAGGCAGCGGACCGGCGGTCGTCGCTCACGCGCGGAGCGCGCCGCGCGTGACGAACGCCCTGCAGATCCGATGGTCAGACAGCACCCGGGGGCGCGGCACCGGGTCGGCCCCGGCCGTAGCTACTGCCCGAGCAGCGCCACCACCATTGTGTTGACCACTGTCTGGCTGACCGCCAAGGGTCCCCCCAGGATCGTGAAGCTGGTGACCTTCTTCCCGCCGAGGCCCGACGTGCCGGCGGCCGCGAGGAACGCCGGAAGGTAGCTCCCCATGCTGGTCGAGCTCACGGTGAGGATCAGCGGCTCGGGCGCGGCGCCGCTGGGGCCGTCCGCTGCGACGAGGGCGCCCGCCAGCCCGTCGCTGTAGAAGTCGCCCCTGGCGACGGTGAGCATCCCGGTGCCGGCCCACCCCAGCCCCACGTGCGAGGTCGACGCAGCCAGCTCGCACTTGGCAAGCTCGATGGCAGTCTGGGTGTAGTCGGCACCCGCGATCCGGAGCGCCGACACGCCGTGGGCCTCGAGGGTCTTCACGACGGCGTCGGACACGGCGAACTGGCCCCCCATCACGATGACCTGCTGGATGTGGAGCGTCTCGATGGCGGTCAGCGCTTGGGCGGACAGCCCAGAAGGTGCGGTGAGGAGAACCGGGAAGTGCTCGGCGTAGGCCAGGGCGGACGCGGCTTCGGCGTCCTGGAAGCTCGCTCCGGTCGCGAGGACGGCCGTGCTGAGCGCTCCCGGGGGGGCGGAGGCGGAGGCGGAGCCCGCCGTGGCGTTGTATGCCCCGTTGCCGCCCGACGAGTTGATCCCGGCGTACGCACCCGCGAGGTCGACCCGACCTGGGGTCGCGCCCGACGTCTCGGCGATGTCGAGCGCCGTACCGTACTCGGTGGTCCCTGCGATGCGCGTCACCTGCACCTTCGCTGTGCCGCCCAGCACGGACACCCCGCCGCAGGCGTAGGCAGGCGTGCTCTCGAGCTCCGACGCGACGGCTGTGCTCACCGCCAGCGGCCCGCCCACGAGGTACACGTGGGTGATGCCCTCCTCACGTATCGCCGCCAGCGTCGACGCAGAGAGCGACGTCGGAGGGGAAAGCAACGTGCCCGTCTTCAGGTAGCTCGCGAGGTACGCACTCGCGAGTGCGTCCACGTATGTCCGATCCGTCGCCAGGACGACCGCTCTGCCCGATGTCGGAGACGATGGGCACGCGCCGCCTCGGAATGTGAACTGGTGCTCGAACTCGGCGGCGGCCGTGCCGTCGACCGTCCCGGCGTAGACGCGGGACGGCACGGCGAGATACGAGTTGGTGAAGGTCTCGCCTGTGGGCGAATCAGCCGGAGAGACCGGCCCCGGCGCGGAGATCACGACGCCACCGTTCTCCATGCGGACCGATGTGAGGCTCGGGGGCGCCCCGGCCACGCCGCCGTTCAGCGCCGACTCGAGATGGCTGAACCGCGTGGAGCCGTATTGGGCGAGGTCCGAGAGCACTGTCTTGTGAGCCGTCGATGTGTAGACGGTCGGCCGCTCGGTGACCCAGTCCGCCGACGTGGGCGTGACCGAGTACCGGTAGGAGTGGCTGTAGGTCCACTTCGCCGTCGTGTCGGCGATCGTGACCTGCCACTCGTCAGTCGTGGTGAAGGTCACAGACGCGTGCACGACGTCACCGGGCGCGACGACCAGCGCCGGTGTCCCGCCGGGGGTCGACAGCGATGTCAGTGTCCACGCAGCCTGGGGAAGGACCTCCACCCACGCCGCGTACCCGACTCTTCCTGTCGCGGTGACCTCGATCGTGCCGGTTTGGATCAAGGTTGTTCCCGTGAACCCGCCGATGCCGATCCATGTCGCGGCGAACTGGAGCGAGGCGGACGGGACGACGGAGGGGACCTTCCAGGATGCGCTCACCGAGGTGACGTTCGACCCCAGCTCCACCTCCCCGGACCAGTTCGCAGCGACGCGGACCGTGCCCGTGGCACCGCTTCGCACGTGCATGGGCGGGCGGGAGGCGCGCGGCTCGGGCGCCAACGCGTCTGGCCGGCGATGACGCAGGATCGCCCGCACCCTTGCAGGAAGGTCCTGAGTGCCCGCGGTCCTCACCGAGGACGGCGCTTCCGTCGCGACTCGACCGACTGGCGATGCCGCTGCGAACGGCGCGGACCACAGCCAGAGCACGCTCAGCAGCAACCCGAGAGCGCCCGCCGTCAACCCGGCCCTCCGCGCTGGCCGATCCATGGCCTCTCCACCCCTCTCCGGATCTCTGCGTGCGCGCGCAGCGTACCCCCTGTGCCACAGGGGAGGCGCTGCAGGCGACGAAGTTCGGGCGCGCCGGCCGCGGGCTCACAGCGGGACGGACGCCGAGCGCGGGCGGGAAGATGACGTGCCCGGCGCGCCGGCGATCGAGGAGCTGTCGAACGGGCTCGCGCGCTCCTCACCGTCTACCGCCGTACCGCGGCTCGCACGTCGCTGACGCATCCTGGACGGGGCTCCCGCATCGCGAGAGCGAGGACCGCCGCGGCACCCCCGTGCTACGAAGGAACCGTGACGCGACAGCCGGCGACAGAAGTCCTGCAGGCACGGGTCCCGGCGGTCTGCGTCCGCCGGCGACCTCGCGGCACCGTGGTGCGGACTCCCGAAGTCCCTGGTCAGGAGCTTGCGTTTGCCTCGCATGCCGTTCGGTTGGCTGGAAGGATGGACCTTCGCGGGCACGCGCGGGAACCGGAGCGACGCCTGCCCGCAGAGCAGGGAGAGGACGGCGCCGGGTGAGCGACACGGCAGGCAGGGCAGACCCCGAACAGTCGTTCGCGCACTGCCACGTCCACACCGAGTTCTCGATCCTCGACGGCGCGAGCCGCATCGACGACCTCGTCGCAGCCGCGGCGTCGGACGGCCAGCCGGCGGTCAGCATCACCGACCACGGCAACATGTACGGGATCCTCCCGTTCTACGCGGCGTGCACGAAGGCGGGGATCACCCCGCTCCTCGGCACCGAGGCCTACATGGCCTACGAACGGCGAGACGAGCGCATCAACGTGCGGGGCACCACCGTCGACGACACCGGCGGCGACGTCGAGGGCGGCAGGAAGGCCTGGTACCACCTGACGCTCCTCGCAGAGACCAACGCCGGGTATGCGAACCTGATCAAGCTCTCGAGCCGAGCGTTCCTCGAGGGCTACTACCGCAAGCCGAAGGTCGACTGGGAGCTGCTCTCCGACCATGCAGAAGGTCTGATCGCTACGACCGGATGTCTCGGCGGCCACGTCGCGCAGAGCCTGCTCGCGGGCAACTTCGACGACGCGCTCGCGAAAGCGGCCCGCCTCCAGGAGATCTTCGGGAAGGACAACCTCTTCGTGGAGCTGCAGGACCACGGGATCGACGAGCAGCACGTGGTGATGCCGCAGCTCATCGAGATCGCCCGCCGCCTGCACGCACCCCTCCTGGCGACCAACGACAGTCACTACACTCGGCCGCAGGACGCACAGGCCCACGACGCCCTTCTCTGCGTGCAGACCAAGGCCACGATCGACCAGCCGGGTCGGTTCCAGTTCAAGGGATCGGGGCACTACCTGAAGAGCGCCGCGGAGATGCGGCGCCTCTTTGCCGAGCTGCCCGAGGCGTGCGACAACACGCTGCTCGTCGCCCGCAGGGCCGACGTCCGTCTCGAGCTCGGCACGCCCAAGCTGCCCGACTTCCCCGTGCCCCCCGAGTACCCATCGGCCGTCGAGTACCTGAAGCACGTCACCTTCGAGGGCGCGACGGCGCGTTGGGGCGATCCCCTGCCCGACGTGGTGGTGGAGCGGATCGCCTACGAGCTGACGGTGATCGAAGACATGGGCTTCTCCGCCTACTTCCTCATCGTCTGGGACCTCATCCGCCACGCCAAGGAGCACGGCATCCGAGTCGGTCCCGGGCGCGGCTCAGCCGCCGGCTGCGCGGTGGCGTACTGCTTGCGGATCACCGAGCTCGACCCCATCCGCTACGACCTCCTCTTCGAGCGGTTCCTGAACCCCTCGCGCCTTTCGATGCCCGACATCGACATGGACTTCGACTCGCGCTTCCGCGACGAGATGATCCGCTACGCGGCCGAACGGTACGGGCGCGACCACGTCGCCCAGATCATCACGTTCGGCACGATCAAGGCGCGCGCGTCGGTTCGCGACGCGGCCCGCGTGCTGGGCTACCCCTACGCGCTCGGCGACCGCGTCGCGAAGGCGATGCCTCCCATCGTGATGGGGCGCGACACCCCGCTGTGGGCCTGTATCGCAGACGAGCCGCCCGCGGGCCACGAGGACGGATGGAAGATTGCTTCGGAGCTTCGCACGATGGCCGCCGAGGATCCCGACGTCGCCCGTGTCGTCTCCGTCGCCAAAGGTTTGGAGGGCCTTCGCCGCCAGGACGGCATCCACGCGGCGGCGGTCGTGATCACGAAGGACCCGCTCACCGAGTACCTCCCCGTCCAGCGGAAGCCCGATCCGGGTGGGGACCCGCAAGACGCCCCGGTCGTCACCCAGTACGAGATGCACGGGGTGGAGGAGCTGGGCCTCCTGAAGATGGACTTCCTCGGGCTGAGGAACCTCGACGTCATCTCCGACGCTGTCCAGCTCGTCGAGAAGGTCCGCGGCATCCGGCTCGACATCGACCACGTCCCCCTCGACGACGAGCCCACCTACGAGTTGCTGCGTCGCGGCGACTCGGTCGGGGTCTTCCAGCTGGAGGGCGGTCCGATGCGGACCCTCATGCGCTCGCTCGCACCCACCTGCTTCGAGGACGTCGCCGCGCTCATCGCCCTCTACCGGCCCGGACCGATGGCAGCGAACATGCACTTCGAGTACGCCGACCGCAAGAACGGACGCAAGAAGGTCGACTACCTGCATCCCGACGCCGAGCCGGTCCTGTCCGACACCTTCGGTCTCATGATCTACCAGGAGAAGCTGATGCGAGTCGCCCAGCAGTTCGCGGGGTACTCGCTCGCCGAGGCCGACAGCCTCAGGAAGGCCTGCGGCAAGAAGATCCGTGAGGTGATGAAAACCGAGCGCGAGAAGTTCGTATCGAGCGTCGAGCGGAACGGCTACACGCGCGAGCTGGGCGAGCGGTGGTTCGACATCATCGAGCCTTTCGCCGACTACGCGTTCCCTAAGTCGCACGCCTTCGGCTACGGGCTCATCACCTACCAGACCGCCTACCTGAAGGCCAACTACCCGACGGAGTACCTCGCCGCGCTGCTCACGAGCGTGCGGGAGAACCTCGACCGTGCGGGGATCTACCTCGCCGAGTGCCGGGCGCGCGGCATCTCGGTGTCGGTGCCCGACGTGAACCGGTCCGCAGCCGACTTCACGCCCGTGATGGGGGACGGGTCGGGCAAGGGAACGATCCTCTTCGGGCTCGCGGCGGTTCGCAACGTCGGCAGGTCCGTCGCGGAGGCCATCGTCGCCGAGCGCGAGGCAGGCGGCCCCTTCGCGGACTTCGTCGACTTCTGCGAGCGCGTACCGATGATCTGCCTGAACAAGCAACCGCTCGACGCGCTCATCCGTGCAGGCGCCTTCGACTCGCTCGGGCACACGCGCAAGGGTCTCCTGCACGTCCATGAGCTGATCGTCGGCCAGATCGTCGCGAGGCGGCGCGAGCGGGAGCAGGGCGTCCTGTCGCTCTTCGGCGACGTCGACGGTCGTAGGCCGGCGTTCGATCAGACGGTCGCCGTTCCTGACGTCGAATTCGACAAGAAGGAGCGGCTCGCGCACGAGAAGGAGATGCTCGGGCTCTACGTCTCCGACCATCCGCTCTTCGGCGTCGAAGCTGCGCTCCGTCGCCGGGCCGACGGGTCGCTGGCGGAGGTGACAGACCTCCCCGACGGCGCCATACGCACCTTCGCGGGCGTCATCACCGGCCTCCAGGCAAAGTGGACGAAGCGAGGGGAGCAGATGGCGGTCTTCACGCTGGAGGATCTCGAGTCCTCGATCGAGGTCACCGTCTTCCCCAGGACCATGGCTCAGTACGCGGGGGTGATCGCCGACGACTCCGTGGTGACCGTACGCGCACGCGTCGACCGACGTGACGAGCAGCCGAAGCTCATCGCGTCGGAGGTCTCCGCCTTCGTCGGAGGTCCTGCATCCTCCAACGAGCCGCTCCACGTGCGCCTCCCGATGGGCTCGATGAGCGCTTCGGTCCTCGACTCGATGAAGGAGGTGCTCGAGGCGCACCATGGCGACGTGCCGGTCCACCTCTATCTCGGAGGACCCGGCGCGAAGGGCTTCCGCCTCCCGAGCGAGTACTGCGTGGACACGTCGAACGGGGTGGTCGCTGCCTTGCGCGTCTTCGTGCCCGGGATCGAGATCCTCTCCGGAGCACCGGCTCTCGAAGCGCCTGACGTCCGGCCGGCCGCCGACTTGGGCGGGGCAGGCTGAAAGGGGGAGCGGGCCGCGCGCGACGGTTCGCCCCACGTCTTTCCGACAGTCCGGCGCGCCAGAGGGTTCGACTTCTCGTTGAAATACCTTGACGGTTAGGCGTGTACCTGTATCGTGTCGGCAATCAACGTGAACTGGCTCTTGGAACAACGAAAGGACGGATCCCATGAACCGTCGTGAGCTCATTCGGGCCGTCGCCGCACACACGGCAGAAGACGCGAAGCATGTCGAGTCGGTGCTTTCCGGAGTGACCGACGTCATCACTGCAGTCGTCTCCAAAGGTGAGGCGGTGACGATCCAGGGCTTCGCCAAGTTCGCCAAGGTCGAGCGGGCCGCCCGCATGGGCCGGAACCCCCGAACCGGGGAGGCCATCCGGATCAAGGCTTCCAAGCGCGTCCGGGTGAGCCCGATGAAGGCGTTCAAGGACACGGTCATGTCGCCGAGCCAGGCACCCCGTCTGGCGTCGGGCGTCTACCCCACCTCCCTCGAGCTCCTTGCCAAGCAGGCGGCCGGTCGTCGCGCAGCGGCCTCCGCGGCCAAGGCACCGACCGGGACCAAGAAGGCCACTGGGAAGCAGGCAGCGGTCAAGAAGGCGCCGGCCAAGAAGGCGCCGGCCAAGAAGGCGCCGGCCAAGCGTGCGGCTGCGAAGAAGGTGGTGAAGAAGGCGGCTCGGGGGGCCGCCCGGCCGGCGGCGAAGCAAGCAACCAAGCGGACGGTCGCGGCCACGCGGACGGTCGCGGCCACGCGGCCCACGAAAAGAGCGCCGGCCAAGCGAGCAGCGAAGCGGACCGCCCGCCGCTGAATCGCCGACGGGGCCGGAACCGCCCGGGGACGTCCCCTCCACGCAGCCGCCCGGGGGCGTGCCGTGCGGTCGGTTCCGGTCAGCAGGCCGTCAGCCGTCGCTTCCGGGGTCCTCTTCCTCTGAGTCCTCCCCGCCGTGCCGCTCCACGAGGTGGAGGAGCCCTTCGGCGAGCGAGAGAAGCCGCCTGCCCAGCATCCTGCTTGTCGTCCGCGGCAACGGCCCCACGACAGGAAGCTGCCGGGTCCACTGCACGAGCATGCCGCCGACCTCGCGCTCTTGCGCGTGCAGAACCACCTCGGCGTAGAAGGACCGGCGAGCACCTCCGAAGAGCAGGTCCACGTCACCGCCCGCAGTCTCGACGGAGATCGTCCCGAGCGGGTCGCCGACACGCACGGGCGCGTCGGCGTACGCCCCCTCGCCGGCTGCGGCTTCGCCTCGCGCGCCCACGCCTCGCGCGGCCCCCCCGGGGCTCCGCAGCGTGGACTCGAGCCCGTCGAGCGCACGGCTGAGCGCGTCGAGGTTCGTGGGGTGGCGCGACACCACCAGCCGTAACGGGCGACCCTCGGCAGGCTCCCCCACGACGACGAACTGGACGTTGGCTTCGGACAGGGCGCGGACCACGACCGCGACGTCCGGCCCCCCGGTCGTCACCGTCACCTGCCCTCGCGCCCTTCGCCGCGCAGGCGGCACCTCCTCGCCCCCCGCCCGACGTGCGTGACCACGGGGAGCGACGGGGCACGGTTCCGCCTGCGGCGCCAAGACCACAGCCCGCTCATCCGCTCCTCCCGCGCCCTCGCCGGAGGCGTGCCGACCCGCGTACGTTACACGCACCCTCCAGCTGGGACGCGGTTCTGCGCCGGGGACACTGGCGAAGAACCGGTCGCGCCTCAGCGAACCGCCCGCCAGAGTGCCGCAGAGAGGCGGAGCGCCGACCGTGACGTCCGCCAGGTCGCCCGCGCGACGACACCCACCATGAACGCCACGAGGACGGCCCCGCCTCCGACCTCTCGAGCGAGCAGGGCCGCCGCTGAGGAGCGGGCCACCGCGAGCGGGTGTGCCGCAAGGAGCCCGACCAGCCTCTCGCGCTCCACGAGCTCGACGCCGTGGGCCGCAGCCAGGGCCGCTGCAGCGGGGGTGCACGTCGAGTTGGTGACGACAAGCGCGTGGGCGGCGTCGTAGTACCCGATGGCGCCGATCACCTGCTGCACTGCTTCGATCCCGACCTTGGCGACGTACCGCTTCGCCTGTACGACCACTCGCCCGTCCTCGCGCTCCAAGAGGAGGTCCGCCCCGAAGTCGCCGGTCGCCCGGGTACGGACCACCTCGTAGCCCATGCTCTCGAACAGCAGAGCGAGCCGCTCCTCGAACTCCCTTCCCGACATGGCATCGACCCCCACGATCCCTGACCGTGCGGCTCGTTCCCGACGGACGGCGGCGGGGAGGCCGAGCAACGCGGTGCCGGCGCACACGTCCAGCGCGAGGGCGGCGTCACCGAGCCACGCCCAGGCCCCGACGAAGATGGCCGCGTGCAGGTCGAACGCTGCGACGCTGGCCGACGCAGCGACGACACCCACCGCGACGATCGGCGCGAGCACCGTCACCGCCGTCGCGCGCGCCACCGCTGCCCTGCGCCCTCCCACAGACACGAGCCTAGGAAGCGGTCGTGACGGTGGCGGGTGGCGGTCCGGGACCCTATCGGGTGGCGCGTGGCGGTCCGGAGGGGCGACGGTAGTGCGCCACGTAGTCAGGGACACCGAGGTGCTCGTCGCAGTCGGCGTCCGGCACCGGCGCTCCAGGCACGACCACGAGCGGCAGGTGGCCGGCCCAGATCCCACCGGCCTCGATGTCCGCTGGGTCGTCCTTCGGGCCACCGGTCCGGATCTTGGCCGACGCCTCGTCGATCGAGACCCGCACCACCCGGGTCGCGCGCAGCTCCTCTCCCGTCGCGCCACGAGCCTCCGCGGCACGGCCAGGGGCGATCTGCTCGACAACGGCGTCGAGGGCCGCGCGCTTCTCGGAAGGGTCTGCCACCTCCTCCGCCGTCCCGTAGATCACGACCGAGCGGTAGTTGATCGAGTGGTGGAAGCCCGAACGTGCGAAGACGAGCCCGTCCACCAGCGTCACCACGAGGCAGACCGGCATACCCGTCCCGGTCGCGCGCAACGTGCGGTTCGCTGGCGAGCCGTGGACGTACACCGCGTCCCCGACGCGCGCATAAGCCATGGGGACGACGACGGGTCCCTCGTCGCCGCAGAACCCCAGATGGCAGATGAGCCCCTCGTCGAGGATCGCCTCGATCGTCGCGCGGTCGTAGGCGCCCCGTTCGGGGAGGCGCCGCACCGTCGATCGCCGCCCGGTCCGCCAGGCACCCCCTGACATCGCCATGCCAGCCCTCTCTCGTCCGCTGGGAACGTCACGATAGAGCGTCAACCCGAGGACCCCGCGCACCGGAGAGCCGGGGCGAGAGATCGAGGAGGTTGGCCGAGCCCACAGTCGGCGTTGACGACGTGCTCGCCATTCCACGCGCCGGGGCGCCGGACCCCGCCCGGACCGACCTCCGACCGGTGCGCCACGGGGGCAGGAGGATGACAGGGGGCGCCGCTACGATGAACCTCAGGCAGCAAGCGCCCGCTCTGCGGGGCCGACGTCGGTCGAGGAGGTGGCTCGCCATGACGACCGCGGTCATCGTCGACGCCGTCCGGACTCCGGGCGGCAAGCGCAACGGCGTGTTCAAGAACTGGCACGCCGCCGATCTGGCGTCCGAAGCGCTGAAGGGGCTCCAGTCACGCAACGACCTGGACCCCGCATGCGTCGACGACGTCATCTTGGGCTGTGTCATGCAGGTGTCGGAGCAATCGCTGAACGTCGCGCGGAACGCGGTCCTCGCCGCCGGCTGGCCCGAGTCCGTGCCGGCCACCACGGTCGACCGCCAGTGCGGCTCGTCCCAGCAAGCGATCCACTTCGCCGCGCAAGGCGTGATCGCCGGTGCGTACGACGTCGTCGTCGCGGGGGGCGTCGAGAGCATGACGCGCACGCCGATGGGCTCCTCGGTCGTGCGCGATCTCGGAATGCCGTTCGGCCCGCGGGTGGTCACCCGTTACGCGGACCGGGGCGGTCTCGTGAACCAGGGCATCTCCGCCGAGTTGATCGCCGACCAGTGGCAGATCAGCCGTGAGGAGCTCGACACGTACTCGCTCGGCAGCCACCGGCGCGCGGCGAGAGCGACCGCGGGCGGCCGCTTCGTGCGGGAGATCGTGCCCGTGGCCGTGCGCGACGACGAGGGCGCCGACACCGACGTGGTCGCGACCGCCGACGAGGGCGTCCGGCCGGACACCTCGCTCGAGGCGCTCGGTCAGCTGAAGCCTGCCTTCAAGCCTGGCGGCAAGATCACGGCGGGAAACTCCTCGCAGATCACCGATGGAGCGTCCGCGGTCCTCATCATGAGCGAGGAGCGCGCCAACGCACTCGGGCTGGCACCGAGAGCTCGCTTCGTCGCGTTCGCGCTCGCCGGCGTCGATCCGGTGACCATGCTCACCGGGCCGATCCCGGCCACCCGCGCCGTGCTCGAACGGGCAAAGCTCTCGCTGGACGACATCGACCTCTTCGAGATCAACGAGGCGTTCGCGTCGGTCGTGCTCGCGTGGCAACGCGAGATCCACCCCGACATGGCGAGGGTCAACGTCAACGGCGGCGCAATCGCCCTCGGCCACCCCCTCGGTGCATCGGGCGCCAAGCTCATGGCCACCCTCGTGCACGAGCTCGAGCGCTCGGGCGGCCGCTTCGGCCTGCTCACCATGTGCGAGGGAGGCGGGCTCGCCAACGCCACGGTCGTCGAGCGGCTGAGCTGAGTCCCCGGACGCCACTTTCGACGACGCCCGGTCGGACGGGCTCGTCGCTAGGCTCGACCGCCGGTGACAACCGACGACGGACCGTCCTCGCGCCGAGGGCACGGAGAGGACCTCCGCAGGACCGTCGGCCGGATCGCGCCCGGTTACGCGCGTCCGGGCGACGTGGAGGACCCGTCCAAGGGCCTCGGCGCGGCGCTCACTCGGTACCGGGTGCTCGCCTATGCCGTGGGCGTCGGGCTCGCGACGCTCTGCTTCGTCGGCGTCCCGCTCCAATTCGCTGCGGGCATCCCCGAGGTCGACTCCGTGGTGGGGCCGGTGCACGGAATCTTCTACATGGTGTACCTGCTGGCCGCCGTCGACCTGGCGCGCCGGGCGCGATTCACGCTCCTTCAGATGGCGGCGATGATCGGTGCCGGCTTCGTCCCGGTCCTCGCCTTCGTGGTCGAGCACTGGGTGACCGGACGGATTCGGTCGGCCTTCCCGGAGATCCGCGCTCGCACCGCCGGCGGCGGGCCGCACGCGCTCGGGTGACCGCTCAGAAGCCCAGCCGTGCCGCCTCGAGCCGGGACACCGCATCCGGCGGGCCCGAGACGTCCACACGAGCGGCACGGCGGCGGCCGGTCGCGAAGAGCACGAGCTCGCCGGGTGGCCCGGACACGGTGACGTGCGGCTCGCCCCGCCGGGCCTTCACACGCCCGAAACCCGGGGCCTCCAGCGTCACGCCGACCGGCAGCCTGCGACGAACGAGGCGCGCCATCGGCACGAGCCGGGCCCACAGGGTCCGCTCCTCGCCGGGGTCCAGCGTGCGCGGCAGGGCGTCGGGCTGCGCGCGCCGGACGTCCTCGTGGTGGACGAACATCTCGACGACGTTCACCTGCTCGTCGACCGCGCGGAGCAGCGCCGGCGGGCCCGACCGTACGTCCTCGACCACTGTCGGCCACGACCGGTCGGAGAGCCGGTGCTGCACGCGGTCGGTATAGGACCGCAGTGGCTTGACGAGGATCCCGACGGCAGCGTCCGGGCGGCGCTCCCGCAGGACGAGGTGGCCCGCGAGGTCCCGGACGCTCCACCCCTCGCACAGCGTCGGCGCGTCGGGCCCCACCTCGAGCATCAGGTCGCAGAGCGCCCGCCGCTCCCATTGCGCGTACGCGGACACGGCAGGACGGTCAGTGGTAGCGGGTCGCCATGACGAAACCGCCGAAGATGACGACGAGCCCCGCCACGAGGTACCACGCGGACACGGAGCCGGGCAGCACGGTCAGGTAATTCAGGAGGATGAGAAGGACGCCGAGGACGAGCAGGCCGAGCACGGCCCCGCCGAACCAGCGCGGGCTCTTCCGGACGGTCTTGGGGACCGGGGGCGTGTACTTCCCGCTCGACTCCGGCGCCGTGTAGCGCCCGACGCGCGGCTTCGTCGATACCGTCGTCCGTCCCCCAGCGGAGGCGCCCTTCCGCTGCGCCCTGCCCGGTCCGTTCTGTGCCTTCGGTGCCATTGGTAGTCAGGGGCGCGGTGCCGAAATGGCCCGGTTCCCCATCCCCCTTTCGATCTGTACGTGCGGTTTTCCCGCATACAGCTCACCGACGGTCATTCTGGACATGGTTACGCTGCCTTCGGGTATCGGATGGTGCCCATGAGCTGGTGCAGGCCCTGGTCGTGGCACCAGGTGCGCGTCCACCGGTTCGCCTGGCCCGCTCGCAGGTTACGGCCCCGCTTCTTCTTCAAGAAGCGTCTGAGCCGCCACGCCACGTAGCGGTCCATCTCGACAAACTTGGCGGCAGCGTTGCCGGTCCGGAAGTAGTTGCCCCATCCCCGCAGGAACAGGTTCAGCCGTTTGATCACGGCCTCCAACTCCATCCCGACCTGGCTCCGACTGGTCATGGCCTTGATCCTGGCTCTGGCCCGTTTCATCGACCGCACCGACGGCCAGCGATGGAGGTAGTAGCGGACGACCCGCTCACGTTCCCACAGCTTGCCGGACATGCGGGCATGGAAGTGCCAGCCCAGGAAGTCAAAGCCCTCCCTGCCCTCCCGAAGGTCGACCACGCGGGTCTTCTCGGGGTGGAGCGAGAGACCGAGGTCGCCCATCATGGCGGTTGCCCGCCGCTGGGCAACTTCAGCCTCAGAGAGGGTCGAGCACATGACGACGAAGTCGTCCG
>JAJZMD010000069.1 GCA_021803085.1 Actinomycetes bacterium | reverse complement strand
CGGCACTGCCAGACGACTCGGCTGCGGGTCGCGCGTCCGACATCACCGACGGACGCTTTAGCGGGGAGCGTTCACCTCAAGCGAATCGGGTCCTTGCTCCTAGCGGCATTCCAGGAATCGAGGATCGTCATTCCATCGCCGCGGAATTTCTAGACGCGCACCAGGTTTTCTCCGTCCGCCACGGGGGCGGGGGATGGCAATCCGAACGACTGTCTGCTCCATGCGTTGCCCTCTGCTCGGCTGAGCCCCGCCAGTGGGGAGGCTACCTGGAACCCGGGGGCGGACGGCGACGACCGACGGGCCACGGCGACGCCTGAAGTCCCTCGGTAGCATGCTGGGATGCGGCACTGTCCGGGGTGCGGGGCAGAGAACCCGGGCGAACACCGGTTCTGCGGCGCCTGCGGTGCCGCGCTCGACACCGCCTGCCCGAGTTGCGGAGCGGTCGCCGCGCCTGAACAGCGGTTCTGTGGCCAATGCGGCGCGGCGTTCGCCAGTCGCGCTCCCGCGCCAATAGCCCGAGCAGGTTCGGCGCCCATGGCACCCGTCAACAGCACGCCCACCTCCGCCCCCGGCGCACACGTCTCGGAGCGGCGGGTCTGCTCGGTCCTCTTCGCTGACCTGGTGGGCTTCACCACGCTGGCCGAGTCGAGGGACCCGGAGGACGTGCGAGAGCTGCTCTCCGGGTACTTCGAGACCGCCCGCGCGATCGTCGACCGCTACGGCGGGACCATCGAAAAGTTCATCGGGGACGCGGTGATGGCGGTGTGGGGCGTCCCAGTGGCGAACGAGGACGACGCGGAGCGGGCGGTCCGCGCCGCCCTCGACCTGGTGGCGGCCGTCGCCAAGCCCGACGCCGGCGCCCCGGTGCTCACCGCCCGGGCGGCGGTGCTGACCGGCGACACGGCCGTCACGGTCGGCGCGGACGGTCAGGGGATGGTGGCGGGCGACGTCGTGAACACCGCGTCGCGGCTCCAGTCGGCGGCCGAACCCGGCTCGGTGCTCGTCGGCGAGGCCACGTACCTCTCCACCCGTGACGCGTTGGCGTTCGAGGATGCCGGAGAGTTCGAGCTGAAGGGCAAGGGCGAGCCGGTCCGGGCGTGGCGTGCCGTCCGGGTCGTGGCGCAGCGCAAGGGCGTCGGGCGCGTGGACAGGCTGGAGCCCCCCTTCGTCGGCCGGGACGACGACCTCCGGCTGCTCGTGGACCTCCTCCACGTGACCGGGCGCGAACGCAAGGCGCGGCTCGTGTCGGTGTCGGGCATCGGAGGGATCGGAAAGAGCCGGCTGGTGTGGGAGCTCTTGAAGTACGTCGACGGACTCGCCGGCACGGTCTATTGGCACCACGGGCGCTCACCCGCCTACGGCGAGGGCATCAGCTTCTGGGCGCTCGCCGAGATGGTCCGAATGCGCGCGCAGATCTCCGAGCTCGAGGACCCTGCGAGCGCCCGCTCGAAGCTGGAGGCGGCCCTCGATCAGTTCGTCACCGACCCCGACGAGCGGCGCTGGATCGAACCACGCGTGGCCCATCTGCTCGGCCTCGCCGAAGCCCCGGCCGGCCAGCACCAGGAGCTCTTCTCCGCGTGGCGCACCTTCTTCGAGCGGATCGCCGAGCGCGGACCAGTCGTCATGGTCTTCGAGGACCTCCAGTGGGCCGATGCCGGGCTCATAGACTTCGTCGAGTCCATCGTGGAGTGGTCGCGAAGCAGCCCGATCTTCGTGATCACCCTCTCGCGCCCAGAGCTCGCCGACCGGCGTCCCACGTGGGGTGCCGGCACGCGAAACTTCACGGCGCTTCACCTCGAGCCGCTGGGCGATCCGGCGATGCGAGCGCTCGTGAACGGGCTCGTCCGCGCGCTCCCCGAGACCGTGACCGAGCAGCTCGTGCGCCGCGCCGACGGCGTCCCCCTCTACGCCGTCGAGACGGTCCGCGCCCTCGTCGATCGCGGGGTCATCGTCCAGCTGGACGACGTCTACGAGCTCCTGGGTGAGGTCAGCGAGCTCGAGATCCCCGATTCTCTCCACGCGCTGATCGCCTCACGGCTCGACACGCTTCCCCCCGACGAGCGCGCGCTCGTCCAGGACGCGGCGGTGCTCGGCAAGACCTTCGCGCTCCCCACGCTCGCGGCGATCGCGGGCTACGACGAGGAGCGGGTCGCGGAGCTCGTGCACGACCTGGTGCGGCGGGAGGTGCTCGTCCTCGACTCCGACTCGCGCTCGCCCGAGCGCGGGCAGTACGGGTTCATCCAGAGCATCGTGCGCGAAGTCGCCTACGGGACCCTTTCCAAGCACGACCGCCGCGCCAAGCACCTCGCCGCGGCGCGCCAATTCGAGGCGACCGGCGACGAGGAGCTGGCGGGGCTCGTCGCCGTGCACTACACGGAGGCCCACCGCGCCTCGACCGAGGGGTCGGAGGACGAGGCCGTCGCCGCCCTCGCCCGAAAGTGGCTCCGCCTGGCGGCCGAGCGGGCGATCTCGCTCGGCTCACCCGAGCAGGCTCTCGCGTACGCGAAGGATGCGCTCGAGATCACGGCCGCAGGCGGTGAACGGGCCGGGCTGCTCGAGCTCGCGGGCATGGCCGCACGCCTGACGTCGGACGAGCGCAGCGCCGCGTACCTGCAAGAGGCGATCGCCTACTACGACGCCTCGGGTGACCGGGTGGGGGTGGCCCGGGCGACGAGCGAGCTCCTCCATGCCGTCGGCACGGCGACGGAGTCCGGGTTCTCCGCCGCGGCCGAGCAGGGAGCGCTCGCTTTCACCGCCCTGGAGTCGGGAGAGGCCGACGACGTCCGTGCCGGCCTCGCGATCGGGGTGAGCAATATCTGCGGCGCGATGGCCGACCGACCGCACGCCCTCGAGTGGGCGGAGACGGCTCTCGGCATCGCGGAGCGGCTCGACGACCCGATCGTGCTCGGGCGCGCGCTGAACGCGCGGGCGTCGGCGCTCTTCGCCCTCGGCCGCCATCGCGAAGCGGCCATCCTCGCACGAGGGCGGTGGGCGATCGCCGAGGCGTCGGGTTCGCTCTTCGACCAGAGCCAGGCCCTCCTCTACGAGAGCCTCTACGTCCTCGACGACGACCCGCACCGCACCTGGGAGGCGGCGGTCGAGTCGGCGGACCTCGCGCGGCGGGCGGGCGACAGGACGCTCGAGTCGATCAACCTGCTGAACGCGGCCGAGACGTCCCTGCTCACCGGTGAGTGGGGGACCGCGCGGCGTGCCATCGCCGAGCTCTCGTCCAGCGACATCGTCCGCGGCCACCGCGTGGTCTGGCTGAAGATCCTCGGTGCGCTCCTTCTCTCGGTCACGACCGACGACCCTTCTGCGGCCGAAGGGATCGAGCGCATGCGTGCAGAGCTCGAGGAGGCCGAGTACGTCCACATGCGGACCACCTTCCTGCGGGCGAGCGCCATGGCTCGGCTCGCGCGCGGGCACTTCCGGGAGGCGCTGGACGATGCCGCGGCGGCGGTCGCCGCCGACCCCGACGGCATCAACAGCCTGATCGCCCTGTCGATCCGGGGCCGGGCGGCATTGTGGCTCGGCGAGGAGCCGGCCGCCCGGGACGCGCTCGGCGGGATGGCCAGCTTCCACGGCCGCTGGGCGATCGCGGCCCGAGCGACGATCGAGGCAGGATTGGCCGCGCTCGGCGGCAGGGGCGCCGAAGCCGCGCGCCAGCTGCGCGCGGCGGCCGAGCTGTGGCGCGCGTTGCGCACGCCGCTCGACCTCTCGTGGTGCGGCATGGACGCCGCGTACCTCTTCGATCCCGGCGACCGGCCGGAGGACCTCGTGACCGAGGCGCGCGGCCTTCTCGCCGGGATCGGCGCGATCCCTCTCCTCGCCCAGCTCGATGCCCGCTCCGGCGTCGGGGCCGTTGTGGCGGGCTGATATCCGGTCTCGGGGCCGTCTGCCCGCTCACGTGGACCTCCGCCGAGCGTGCCGGGCCATGGCGCACCACGCAGGTGCGGGCTCGGCTCAGGAGGTCGATCCCCTTCCAGTGTGGAGGTGCACTCCGGACCCCGGCAGGACGGTGCCGTCGAAGTGGTCACGCGGCCGGCGGTGTCGCCCGGCATGCTGCACGCGACCTTCGTCCTCGGTCCAGACGATGCCGACGAGGAAGGCTGGGAATGAGCTCTGCTCCGAGAGCGGGTCTGGTCCCGGCCCGAACCGGAACCGGTGAACGGCGCTGGCGCTCACGTCAGACTGGTGGGGTGTCCAACGTCCTCTGCCGGACGTGAGGGGTCCAAGTACCCGATCGCCGGCTTGACCAGCGGATATGGGGACAGCGAAGCTCGCCAACTATGGCGCTCAGCTTCGTCTATAGCCTGGTCCGCCGTGTTGTTGAACTACTTCGGATCCATCGGATGGACGTCGCGGCCAAGGATGCCGAGATCCTCGTGCTCCGTCACCAACTCGCCGTTCTACGTCGCCAGGGCACCCGTCCCCGACTCTCCTGGTCCGACCGGGCGCTCATCGCCACCCTGGCGCAGCTGGTGCCACGCGAGCGGTGGGCGGCGTTCCTCGTCACCCCCGAGACGATCCTGCGCTGGCATCGGGCCCTCGTGCGCCGCCGCTGGACCTATCCCCATCGCGGGCCCGGCCGGCCACCTCTGCCCCAGGAGACCATCGAGCTGATCGTACGCCTCGCCCGCGAGAATCCCCGCTGGGGCTACTTGAGGATTGTTGGCGAGTGCAAGAAGCTCGGTGTCACCGTGTCCAAGGGCAGCGTCGCCAACGTGCTGCGCAACCACGGACTACCACCAGCCCCTCGTCGGGCAGGACCAACGTGGACCGACTTCCTCCGAGGCCAGGCCAAGGGCATCGTGGCGACCGACTTCTTCCCTGTCGATTCGGTGATGCTCCGCCGCTACTACGTGCTGTTCGTGATCGAGGTGGAGACCCGCGTCGTGCACCTGCTCGGGGTGACGACGAACCCGAGCGGACCGTGGGTCACCCAGGTCGCCCGGAACTTCTGTAGTGATCTTGAGGAGAAGGGTAAGCAGTTCCGGTTCTTGATCCGTGACCGGGACGCCAAGTTCACGTCCGCCTTCGATGCCGTCTTCGCCTCAATCGGCGTCAAGGCCATCAAGATCCCGGTCAGATCGCCGCGAGCGAACGCGTTTGCCGAACGGTTCGTGCGGACCGTCCGCACCGAATGCCTCGACTACCTGCTCATCTGCTCTCGACGTCACCTTGAAGCGACCGTCAACGAGTATCTCTGCCACTACAACCAAGCGAGGCCGCACCGATCCCTTGATCTTGCTCAGCCGATCCCGAAGCCGGCGCCACCTGCCGGTCACACGATCAACCGACGCGACGTGCTCGGCGGCATCATCCACGAGTACGACATCGCAGCTTGAGCCGCCGCTGAGCCAACGCCTGGTCGGGCAACCCCATAACGATAGTCCCTCTCCTGACGAGCGTCGGAGTTGAGCCAGCAGACTCGCGAACTGGTCCAGCTACCTTGCGCTCACACGGCCACGACACGGTGCTCGCCCGGCCGTTCGCACTCGATGATGGCCGCGTCGAGTTTCTGGACCCTTCAGGCCCTTTCGTTCCTGTATCGGGCGTTCTGCCGGGTGCTACAGCTGCTCCGCCTCATCTCTCGCAGAGACACGGACCTCGCCATCGAAGTCGTCGTGCTGCGCCACGAGGTGGCGGTCCTGCGACGCCAGGTGCATCGACCAGCGCTCGATCCCGCAGACCGAGCGGTGCTGTCGGGACTGGCACGCCTGCTCGCCCGCCAGCGTGTCGGGCAACTATTCGTCCAACCGGCAACTCTGCTGCGCTGGCACCGCGACCTCGTCACCAAGCGCTGGACGCATTCCCACGGCCGACCGGGTCGACCTCCCATCGCCGAGGGGACCACCGCCCTCGTGCTCCGCTTCGCGAAGGAGAACCCGAACTGGGGCTACCGCCGCATCCACGGTGAGCTTGTCACCATGGGCATCGTCATCGCGCCCTCGAGCGTCTGGGCGATCCTGAAGCGTCATGGTGTCGAACCTTCACCGCGCAGGTCGGGGCCGACGTGGGCTGAGTTCCTCGCCGCCCAGGCGAGGGGTCTGATGGCGTGTGACTTCTTCCATGTCGACACCGTCTTTCTCCGCAGGCTCTACGTCCTCGTGTTCATCCATCACGACACGCGTCGCGTCCGGATCGCCGGCATCACGGCCAACCCGGTGGCCGCGT
>JAJZMD010000142.1 GCA_021803085.1 Actinomycetes bacterium | reverse complement strand
CGCGGTGTTCTGGGCGGTCATGGCCGCGGCTGGCCTTGCCACCGAGGCGATCTTCACCGCGGCGGGCATCGTGCCGACCGTCCGGCCGCTGCGGGTCGTGCCCGAGCACTTCTCGATCGACTACACCACCGTGTTGAACATCGTGTTCCTGGTCGTCTTCGCGGTGCTCTACTGGGCCTACCGCAACCGTGAACGCCTCGGCGGCGGGGCCGGCTACGCCATCGACCCAGTGTGCGGCATGCAGGTCGAGCGAGCCAACGCGCCCGCGACGGACAGCTACGAAGGTCGGCGGTTCTTCTTCTGCTCGGACCGCTGCGCCGAGCGCTTCGCCGCCGAGCCCGCCGGCTTCGCGGGCACGAAGGGCCGGGCGGTGGCTGCCAAGCCGATGGAGGCCGACGAGTGACAGCCACAGCACGTCGACAAGCAGAGACGGATGTAGTCTCGAAATGACGACGATCGAGGTGGTCTTCGACTTCACTTGCGAGTTCTCAACTCAAACCGGGCACGTCACTGGTTCGATGCGCTGGCCGGGAGTGGACGTAGGCGATGGCGTGGCCGTCGCTGAAACGCGGAATCCTCAAAGCGCGTGTTGCTCGAGTTCGGAAGCCTTCGGCGGTTTGCTTGGCGGGATCCTCGGATTCGCTGCCGAAGGCTCCTCGGTACCGCACATCCTGCGTGTCAGCCTGCCTATCACGACCTACCACCTGCCGTCGGGCGACCTGCGCACCCGCACCTCGAAAGCGGTGGCCAAGCTGATAGCCCTCCAACCGCGCACCGCTCGGGTGGTCCGCAACGGGCAAGAGGTCGGGGACCGGATCGAGGAGGCGGCCGGCGGGGACCGGGTGCGGAGCCTCCCCGATGCGGTACCGGCCGGTGGCGCTCTTGGGGGGTGCGCCACCACCAGCAGGCATCGACAGGGCCGTCGACGAATTGCTCACCCATAGCGGCGCCCCTGATACGGATCGCCGTGACGGTGCCAGTCTGCTGCTCGACGTAGCTGGCCGCGGCTCGCGGGCACCCGACCAGTAACTGCTCGACGAGATACGCGCTGCTATTGGTGGGACAGGAGGCCACCGCGGCCGGCTTGGCTTGGGCGCTGGAGCGCCTGGTGCGTGAGCCGGCTGTGCCGACCCGGTAGAAGCGGTCGCTCGCCGCTGGCGACCAGAGCTACCTCGAGGACTTCATCCGCGAGGTGCTCCGGCGGTCGACACGTACGCGAGCTGACCGTACCCATGGAACTCGCCGGCTCGCCGCGTTCGTCCCCGAGCGGTCGTCGGTGGACCCGCTCCCCACCCGGCGACGTGGATCCCCTTCGGCGAGGGCATGCGGCGCCGCCTCGGCGCAGAGATGGCACTCGCCGAGATGGAGATCGTATCGAGCGAGGTGGTAGCCGCCTTTGTCCTCGAACCCGCGGCCGGTCACGCCGAGCGAGCGCGCCTTGCCGGCACGGTGCTCGGCCCAGGACGTGGTGGCAACCGTCGTCCTGTCCCGGCGCACCACTGCTATCGGCTGAGCCCGACACGTCGGTCTGGAAGATCTAACCGACCACTCCGGCAAGCTCGGACAGGGCGGCGATGGAGTGGTCGGGGGCTAGGAAGTAGCCGGGATAAAGCCGACCTTGGCGATTGACCCACGCGGTGCGTAAGCCCGCTCGCTTGGCGCCGTCGATGTCCCAAGGGTGCACGGCGACGAGCAGCATGTCGGCGGGATCGACCGAGCAGGTACTCGCCGCGTACGCGTAGGCACCCGGAGCCGGCTTCCACACCCCGGCGTCCTCGACCGACAGCAGCCGTTCGAAGTGGTCACGGATCCCGGCGGCCGCGAAGAGGCGCTCGGCTACCTCGGTCGAGCCGTTGGACAGCGTGACGAGGCGTGCTCCGGAGCCGGAGAGCGCACGTACGCCGTCGGGTACGTCGGGGTGGACCTGAAGCTCAAGAAACCCGCCCATGATGTGCTCGATCGCCGAGTCGAGGTCGCGGGTCAAGGTGTGGTCGGTCAGGATTTCGCGGAGCGCCCATTCGCCGATGGTGGAGAACCGCTCGGTGGCGCCTGCCGCGGTGAGTGCGAACCCGTCGCGTAGCAGCGACGCGAACCACGCCTTTGCCGCGAGCGCGGGGGCACCGACCTCGGCGAACCGCTGTCCCATAGGGGCCAGGTCCGACAGGGTCTCGTTGACGTCGAAGACCACGATACTCGGTGCACTCACGGCCCTCCTCCTTGGTCCATCGGGCTCGGTGGGTCTCGCTCCGGTGTTCAAAGTCCGTAGGCCTCGAGGAGACGGAGCCAAACCTCGCTGATCGTCGGGTACGACGGTACGGCATGCCAGAGCCGGTCGAGGGGGACCTCGCCGACGACAGCGATGGTGGCGGCGTGCAACAGTTCGCCGGCGTCGGGGCCGACGAACGTGGCGCCGACGACCACCCGCCGGTCCTCGTCGACGACCAAGCGGGCGTGGCCGCGGTAGCCGTCGGCGTAGAGGGCGGCGCCGGCGACCTGGCCG
The DNA here is from genome assembly GCA_021803085.1 of Actinomycetes bacterium. Taxonomy (GTDB): domain Bacteria; phylum Actinomycetota; class Acidimicrobiia; order Acidimicrobiales; family RAAP-2; genus JAJYVT01. Next base: position 3,689 of record JAJZMD010000142.1, on the reverse strand, counting down.
AGGGGGTAGTCGACGACCCGGACCGACACTCCGGCCTCGGCCGCCTCGACTTCCCTCAGGCCCACAGAGGCGATCTCGGGGTCGGTGAACACCACCTGGGGAACGGCGCGGTGATCGGCGGTCGCCGCGTGGGGACCCCACGGGGACGGATCGAGCCGGCCGGCGGCCCGGGCGACGATGGCGTCGCCGCAGATGCGGGCCTGGTACTTGCCCTGGTGGGTGAGCAGCACCCGGTGGTTGACGTCGCCAGCCGCGTACAGCCACCCGCCAGGTACCGCTACCACGGCCATGGTGTCGTCGACAGCGAGCCAGCTTCCCGGCTCGAGGCCGACGCTCGCCAGGCCGAGGTCCTCCGTGCGGGCGCGGCGCCCGGCTGCGACCAGCAGCTGATCGGCTTCCACCTTTCCTCCATCGGCGAGGCGGACGACCACCGCCCCGTCGGGGCGACGTTCGGCGCCGGTGACGGTCACGCCGAGGCGCACGTCGATCCCCGCCTCGGTCATTGCTTCGGCGAGCAGCTGGCCGGCGACCGGCTCGTAGGCGGGCAGGAGGCGGTCGGCCATCTCGAGCACGGTGACCTCACTGCCGAGGCTGGCCCAGGCCTGGGACAGCTCGCAGCCCGCCACCCCGCCGCCGAGGACGACGAGGCGCCGCGGCGGCTCCTTGGCGGCGGTCGCGTCCTTGGTGGTCCACGGCCGTGCCTCGGCGAGCCCGTGGACCGGGGGAAGGGCGGGAGACGAGCCGGTAGCGACCACGACGGCGTGACGGGCCGAGAGAGAGAGGGTGCCGTCTGCGGTCTCCACCTCGACGTGTCGCTCCCCGGCGAGGCGTCCGTGCCCGCGTACGAGGTCGATGTGGGCGCCTTCGAGCCAGCCAACCTGGCCGGCGTCGTCCCACCTGCTGGCGAAGCGGTCACGGCGATCGAGCACCCTGGCGACGTCGAGCGCGCCGGATACCGCCTGGCGGGCGCCGTCCACCCGGCGGGCGGCGGCGACGGCGTGGGCGGGGCGCAGCAGCGCCTTGGACGGCATGCACGCCCAATACGAGCAGTCCCCGCCGACCAGCTCGGCTTCGACAACCACCGCGGAGAGCCCGCCTTTGACGGCACGGTCGGCGACGTTCTCGCCGGTCGACCCGGCGCCGATCACCACCACGTCGTAGGCGTGTGCGTCGTGGTCCTGGGTATCACTCACTGCTGCTCCGATCGTTCGTGTCGTCACGGACCCTGGGATTGCCGGTGACCGGGGTACCTGGTGCGCCACCTTGTCGTCCATATGCCCGATGTGGCAGCGCTGCGAGCGCCGATCAGGTCCTCAGCGGTGCAGCAGGCGCGCCAGCAGTGGCCGCCTGGCTCCATCTGGAGCCCCGGACTCGGCGCTGGAGGACCCCACCGGCTCCACCATTACCCCTCGCCAGAACGCGACCCGCCCGGTGATCTCACGAGCGGCCGGGCTCGGCTCGGGGTAGTACCAGGCGGCATCCCGGTTCTCCTTGTCGCCGACGACCACGCTGTAGTAGCTCGCAGTCCCTTTCCACGGGCAGCGGGTGTGCTTGGTGCTGTCGCGCAGGTACTGGCGGTCGACGGTGTCGAGCGGGAAGTAGTGGTTCCCCTCGACGACCACCGTGTCGTCGCTCTCAGCGAGCACCGCGCCATTCCAGGTGGCTCTGATCATGCTCAGGGAACCCGCTCCGCACGACCGGCATTCCATGCTCGTCTTCGTAATTTAACAGGCTAACCTGTTGGATATGTCAGGAACGGTAGTAACCACGCAGGTGGAGCGGGCGGGGATGCGGGCGACGGCCCGGTACTTCCGGGTGCTCGGCGATCCGACGCGCCTGTCGATCCTTGACGCTCTTGCCGCAGGTCCGTGCAGCGCGTCGGAGCTGGCGAGGCGGGTTTCGGCACCGCAGAGCCGGGTGTCGAACCACCTGGCGTGCCTGCGGTGGTGCGAGTTCGTGGTCGCGGAGCGCCGCGGTCGTCAGGTGCTCTACCAGCTGGCCGACACCGGCGTCCCCGAGCTCGTCGAGGCCGCCCGCCGCCTCGCCGCCGGGCGGGCCGAGCACCTCGAGTCCTGCGAACGGATCGGGCCGGACTGGGTGTGAGCGGCATCGGCACAGGTCACGTCCTGGCCTCGGTGCACCCTGCAAACGCCCCAGCACAACAAACGACCCAACACACCAAACGACAGCACAAGGAGCATGCAGATGACGCGGATGCAGATCGAGGGGATGACCTGTGAGGGGTGCGCGGGAAGCGTGGCCGACGCTCTCGCCGGAGCAGGCGCCGAGGCGCCTCGGGTCGACTTCGAAGCCGGCGAGGCGCACTTCGACGCGCCAGGAGTCTCCACCGAGGTGCTGCGCGCCGCGGTGGAGGCGGCCGGTTACCGGGTCGTCGCCATCGACGACGCCCCAGCACCCGACGGCGGCCCGGTGCATCGCTGCGGCCCGAGCCGGCCGTCGGTGCCCGACCTCGTCGTGATCGGCTCCGGCGGCGCGGCGTTCGCGGCGGCCATCCGTGCCCGGGACCTCGGAGCGGAGGTGGCGATGTGCGAGGCGGCGGCGATCGGCGGCACGTGCATCAACATCGGCTGCGTGCCCTCCAAGGCACTGCTCGCCGCGGCCAGCGCCCGGCAGGTCGCCGCGCACCACCCGTTTCCCGGCATCACGACCACCGCCGGGCCCGTCGACCTCGTGGCCCTTGTCGCCGGCAAGGACGAGCTCGTCAACCAGCTCCGCTTCGACAAGTACGAGCACCTCGCCGAGGAGTACGGCTTCACCTTGCTCTGCGGACGGGGGAGCTTCACCGCAGCCGACCGTTTCGTCTGCGACGGCGAGGAGGTGACCGCCGGCCAGTTCCTCGTCGCCACCGGGGCGTCACCGGCGGTCCCGCCGATCCCCGGCCTCGCCGAGGCCGGGCACCTCACCTCCACTACCGCCTTCGAGCTGCGGGAGCTGCCCTCGTCGCTCGTGGTGATCGGCGCCAACGCCATCGGCCTCGAGGTCGGCCGGCTCTTCTTGGAGCTGGGCACGAGCGTCACCTTCGTCGAGGCGGCCAGCCGTATCGCGCCGCTGGACGAACCGGAGATCTCGGCCGCGCTCACCGACGTGCTGCGCACGCAAGGGGCGCAGGTGCACACGTCGGCCACCGTCACCGGCGTCGAGCGGCGAGGGGCGCACCGGGTCGTCACCTTCTCGGTCGGCGGATCGGAGATGCAGGTCACGGCCGACCAGGTGCTCGTCGCCACCGGCCGCCGCCCGAACACGGCCGGCCTCGGGCTCCAAGCCGCCGGCGTGGGCCTTGGCGAGCGGGGAGCGGTCGTGGTCGACGAGTTCTGCGCGACGTCGAACCCGAGGATCTGGGCGGCAGGGGACGTGACCGGGGCACCGCAGTTCGTCTATGTGGCCGCCGCCCAGGGCGCGCTCGCCGCCGACAACGCCGTCGCCAAGCTCGGCCGGACGATCGATTGGACGGGGTTGCCGAAGGTCACCTTCACCACTCCCCAGATCGCCTCGGTCGGGCTCACCGAGGAGGAGGCGAGCCAGGCGGGCCATCGCGTCGAGACGAGGGTTCTCCCCCTCGACGCCGTGCCCCGGGCCCTCGTCGAGCGAGACACCGCCGGATTGTGCAAGATCGTCGCCGAGGAGGGACAGGGCAAGATCCTCGGGGTCCACCTGCTGGCGAGAGGAGC
>JAJZMD010000041.1 GCA_021803085.1 Actinomycetes bacterium | reverse complement strand
GACGACCGCGTCCGCGCCGAGGAGGCGCGAGTCGCCGAAGGCTGCGGCGAGGTCGTTGACCGGGCCGCAGGGGACGCCGGCGGCCCGCAACACCTCCACCCACTCGGCGGTCGAGCGTGACGCGAGCCGGAGCTCGAGGAGCTCGGCCAGCGAGTCCCGGTGCGCGACGCGGGCGGGGTTCGTCGCGAACCGCTCGTCGTCGGCGAGCGGCTCGTCGCCGAGCGCGCGACAGAGCGCCCGGAACTGCCGGTCGTTGCCCGCGGCAAGGGCGAGCACGCCGCTCCCGGTCGCGAGCGTCTCGTACGGCGCGATGCTCGGGTGGCGGTTGCCCATCGCGTGGGGGACCGAGCCCGTGTTCAGGTAGGCGGAGGCCTGGTTCACGAGGGACGCGAGCGCGCACGACATGAGGTCGACCTCGACGTGCTGGCCGCGGCCGCTGAGCCGGCGCGCGCCCAGGGCCGCGAGGATCCCGATCGCCGCGTACAGCCCGGTGAGCACGTCGACGACCGCGACCCCGACCTTGGTCGGCGGGCCGCCTGGCGGGCCGGTGAGGTCCATGAGCCCGCTCATCGCCTGGACCACGAAGTCGTAGCCCGGAAGGTCTGCCCCGGGGGTGCCGGCCGGTCCGAAGCCCGAGATCGAGCAGTACACGAGGCCCGGATTGACCTGGGCGAGCTCGTCGTAGCCGAGGCCGAAGCCGGCGAGGCGGCCCGGGCGGAAGTTCTCCACGAGGACTGTCGCGCGCGCAGCCAGGCGGCGGGCGTCCGCGGCACCCTCGGGGTTCGACAGGTCGAGCACGACGCTGCGCTTGTTGCGGTTGACGCCGAGGAAGTAGGTGCTCTCGCCGTCCTTGAACGGCGGGCCCCACTGGCGCGTGTCGTCGCCGCGGGGGTGCTCCACCTTCACCACGGTCGCGCCGAGGTCGCCGAGCACCATGGTGGCGAGCGGCCCGGCGAGCACGCGGCTGAAGTCGGCCACGAGGCAGCCCGCCAGCGCGCCGGCCGCGACCGGCTCTACGGGCTTCGTCACCCGCGCATCATGGAGGGGAGAGCCGGCGAACCGCGGCCCGGCTCCTCTGAGAAGTCGCCTGCGGCACGTCGGATGTCGCAGAGCAGCCCGAAGAGCTGATCCAGGCCCTCGGGCCCGAGGCCGAGGTCGCCGAAGACCTCGGCGTTCATGGCGTCGGTCGCCGCTTCCGCCCTGGCGCGCCCCTCGTCGGTGAGCCGTGCGAGCCTGCCGCGCCCGTCGGTCGGGTTCGGCTCGCGCGCGACCAGCCCCTGGTCCTCCAGCCGGTGGATCGCGTTGGTGACGCTGGCGGGGTTCACCTGGAGGCGCTCGCCGATCTTCCCGAGCGGGAGCGCCCCGCGCGAGGAGAAGGAGAGGAGCATGAGGACCTCGTAGCGGGAGAACGAGAGCTCGAACGGGCGCAGGGCCGCGTCGGCCCGGGCGAGCAGCAGCTGCTGGACGCGCATGATCGAGGTGACCACCGCCATCGCCGGCGCCGCGTCGTCCCATCCGTGGAGGGTCCACTGGCGGCGGGCCTCACCGATCGGGTCGAAGCGAAGCGGCACGCGACCGGTCACCTCGTCACCGGGTTAGTTGCGCGGGCGCTGGCGCGGCTGGCCGGGCAGCGTGCCCGGCCGCTGCCCGCCCCCGCGCTGGCCCTTCTGGCGCTCCTGACGGCCCGCAGCGCGCCGGAGCGCGCGGTTGGTCGAGACGTCGTCCTCGGAGCCCATCTCCATCATCTGCTCGACGACCTGCTGGCGCTTCGGCTTCGGCACCCGGCGGAGCTGGCGCTCGAGCCGGACCAGGTTCTCGGGGAGCGGCCGGCCCTTCTCCTGGAACTTGTCGATCGTCTTCAGGATCCTGCGGGCGTAGCGACGCCGCAGCCAGGCCGTCCGTCCGATGAGCCTGGCGGGGGCGTTCCGCAGCCGTCTCAGCCACTTGCGCTTCGTGGGCGTCGTCGCCATCGTCTCGTTCTTAGCCGATGGGCCCGCGCACGGGCACGGCCGCCGGTGCGCCCGAGCGCCCGGCCGCCCGCCCCCGGTCCGCCTCCTGGTCGGCGAACTGGGTGTGGTAGAGGAGCGTGTAGAGGCCCCCTGCGGCGAGGAGCTCGCGGTGGGTGCCCCGTTCCACGATCCTGCCGGAGTCGACCACGAGGAGCTGGTCCGCGTCGCGCACCGTCGAGAGCCGGTGCGCGATCACGAGCGAGGTCCGCCCGACGAGGGCACGGCGGAGGGCCTCCTGCACCGCCGCCTCCGACTCGGAGTCGAGGTGCGCGGTCGCCTCGTCCAGCACCACCACGTCGGGTGCCTTCAGGATGAGCCGTGCGAGCGCGACCCGCTGCTTCTCGCCGCCCGAGAGCCGGTAGCCGCGCTCGCCGACGAGCGTGTCGAGCCCGTCGGGCAGGGACGCGACGAGGGGGAGGATCTGGGCCTGCTCGAGCGCCGACACGAGCTCCTCGTCGCTCGCCTCGGGGCGCGCGTAGAGGAGGTTGGCGCGGAGCGTGTCGTGGAAGAGGTGGGGGTCCTGTGCCACCACGCCGACCGCCTCCCGCAACGAGTCGAGCGTCGCGTCCCGGACGTCCACCCCGCTCACCCGGACCGCTCCGGTCGTCGCGTCGTACAGGCGCGGCACGAGCAGGCTGATCGTCGTCTTGCCTGCCCCCGAGGGCCCGACGAGCGCCACCATCTGGCCCGCCTCCACCCGGAACGAGACGTCGTGGAGGACCTCGGTCCGGACCGGCGACTCGAGCGTGGCGACGGCTTCGAGCGAGGCGAGCGAGACCTCCTCCGCGCTCGGGTAGGTGAACGACACATGGTCGAATTCGATGCTCGCGGGGCCCCGACCGATCGCGACCGCTTCCGGACGCTCCTTGATCATGGGGTCGAGGTCGAGCACCTCGAAGATCCGCTCGAAGGAGACGAGGGTGGTCATCACGTCCAGGTTCAGGTTCGAGAGCTGCGTGAGCGGGCCGTACAGACGGGCCAGGTACGCGGTCAACGCGACGATGGTGCCGATGCCGAGCGCGCCGTGGACGGCCTCGACCCCGCCGAAGCCGTACGCGAACGCCGTCGCGAGCGACGCGGTCAGCACGAGCGCGACGAGGAAGATGCGGGAGTAGAGCGCCTGGACGACGCCGATGTCCCGCACGCGGGCGGCCTTCTGGTCGAAGTTCCGCTGCTCGGTGTCTGGCCGGCCGAAGAGCTTCACGAGCATGGCGCCGGACACGTTGAAGCGCTCCTGCATGACCATGTTCATCTGCGCGTTCAGGTCGTAGCCCTCCTTCGTGAGCGACCCGATCCTCCGGCCGATCACGCGAGCGGACACGAGGAACGCCGGCAGCAGCACGAGCGCGATCAGCGTGATCTGCCAGGACAGGTAGAGCATCGCCCCGAGCACGATGAGGACCGTCACGAGGTTCCCCACGACGTTCGAGAGCAATGTCGTGAACGCCTGCTGGGCCCCGATCACGTCGTTGTTCAGCCGGCTCACCATCGCACCGGTCTGGGTCCGGGTGAAGAAGGCGAGCGGCATCCGCTGGACATGGCCGAAGACCTTCGAGCGCATGTCGTAGATGAGCCCCTCGCCGATGACCGCAGCCACGCGGCGCTGGTAGAGGGAGAGCCCCGCTGTGACGAGCGCGAGCCCGCCTGCGAGCAACGCGAGCTCGACGACGAGGCCAGCGTTCTTGCCGAGGATCCCGCGGTCGATGATCGCCCGCAGGATGAGCGGGTTCACCGCCCCGGCGCCAGCCCCGAGGACGACGACGGGGACGAACACCATGAGGATCCTGCGGTAGGGCATCGCGAAGCGGAGCATCCGCCGGGTCGTGCCCTTCTTCACCCGGTGCTGGAGCACGGAGCGGTCCTGGTGGAAGGAGCGAAGCCCCATCCATCCCCCTGCCATCCCGCCGCGCACCTCGTTGCTCCCTCGACCGATCAGCCCAGGCCGGCGGGCTGGTCCCACGCGCTCACGAGGACCGAGCCTACCGGCGGGGTCGCGCGCCCCCTGCGGGGCTCAGCCTGCGGCCGGGTCGTCGACCGACACCTGCAGGCGCGCTCTGAGGCGCGCGAGCGCGACGAGCACCGGTGCGCCGAGCGCGGCGACCATCACCGCGTTGCCCACGGCGCGGAACGAGTCGTAGACGAACGACGTGACCACGTAGAAGCGTGCGAAGTGGGAGAGCGCCTCTGCGGGCGGCATGCCCGGGTGGAACCCGAGCCCGGGGGAGGCCTGGTAGAAGGTCCAGTTCCACACGTCCATCGCCGCGCCGAAGGCGTAGCCCGTGACGACGCCGACCGCAGCGAGGACGACCACGTCACGCCGGCTGGGACGCCCGGTCCGGCCCCGGCCCGCGAGCCCGGCGGCTGCGCCCACCCAGCCGACCGCGAACAGCTGGTAGGGCAGCCAGGGACCGAGTCCCCCGGTGACGAGCGCCGACACGAGCATGGAGGTGGCCCCGAGCAGGAAGCCGTACTCCGCCCCGTACACGTAGCCGCCGCACAGGATCAGGAGGAAGATCGGGCTGAACCCCCCGATGCCGGTGACGACCACGGCACGGGCCGCGGCGTCGATCGCCGACAGTGCCGCGAGCAGCGCGAGCCGCCGGGTGTCGAGGCGGCCCGCGGCGAGCTCGACCCCCGCCAGCGCGGCGGCGGTGCCCAGCGCGAAGGCGGTGGTGGCGGACGCGGCCGGCAGGCCCGCGCCGAGGAACGGCCAGAGGAAGACGCCGGCTCCGACGAGCGAGACGGCCGGAAGCGCCGCACCGGCGAAGCGCCTTGCGGAGACGCTACGCCGGACGCTCCCGGGGACCCGCTCCTCCATCCCTTCGCGTGCGGGTCCGCCCCCGGCCTCGCGCACGCGGTTCACCGGGCCTCCCCCTCGTCGGGCACGAGGGCGCCGCCCTCGATGCGGACCGCGCGGCCGCCGAGCTCGCGGGCGAGCCGGAGATCGTGCGTCGCGGCGACGACCGCGGCCCCCTCGCCCGCGAGCCGCCGCAGGACCGTTGCGAGCGACACCCGCGCGGCGGCGTCCATCCCCCGGGTGGGCTCGTCGAGCAGCGCCAAAGAGGGCCGGCCCGCCAGCACGACGGCGAGCGCGGCCCGCTGGCGCTGGCCGCCCGACAGGTCACGGGGGTCGCGCTCGGCGAGCGCTGCCAGACCGAGCACCTCGAGCACGTCGTCTGCAGAGCCGGTCAGCTGCGACCACCGCAGCGTCTGGTCGACCTCCGCGCGCACGCTGTGGCGGTGCAGGAGCAGGCCGGGCTCCTGCGGCAGGTAGGCGACCCTCCCGGGCCTGCGCTCCACCTGGCCGTCGAGCGGTGCGGTGAGCCCCGCGATGGTGCGCAGCAGCGTCGTCTTGCCCGACCCGTTCGGGCCGGTGACGATGAGGACCTCGCCGGGCGCGCCCGCGACGTCGATCCCTTCGAGGAGCGGGCGCCCCCCGACGCCGACGGTCGCCCCGGAGAGGGACCACGCCGTCGGGCCGCCGGCGCGACGGCCGCCCGGGGTGCCCGGGGTGCCCGGCGACCACGGGCGCGGCGCCCGGGCGAGAGCGCCTTCGGCATGGCCGGGGGCCTCAGGGCGTGACGGTGCGGACGGCGGGTCGCCAGGAGGGGTCTCGGCGACGCGCCCGCCGGCGAGGGACACCCGCCGGGCGCCGGGCAGCTCGCGGAGCCGGTGCTCGGCGACGACGACGGTCGTGCCTGCGCCGGCGAGGGCGACGAGCGTCGCGGTGAGGGCGGCCGCGCCGTCCTCGTCGAGCTGGGACATCGGCTCGTCCATGGCCACCACGGACGGGCTCGCGGCCAGGGCCGACGCCAACGCGACCCGCTGGCGCTCGCCGCCCGACAGCGTGGACAGCCGCCGCGAGGCGAGGGCGGCGATGCCCGCGCGGTCGAGGGCCTCCGCGACCCGCCGTCGGATGGACTCCCGAGGCAACCCCAGGTTCTCGGGGAAGAAGGCCACCTCGCGGGCGACGATGCCGCGCACGAAGCCCGTCTCGGGCTCCTGGAAGACGAACCCGACGTGGCGGGCGAGGGCCCGGGTCGGCGTGGCCAGCACATCCAGGCCGCACACGGACGCCCGGCCCCTGAACGTGCCGCCGTGGAAGTGCGGCACGAGCCCGTTGCACACCCGCAACAGCGTCGACTTGCCCGAGCCCGAGTCGCCGTCGACGAGGGTCAGCCCGGGCCCGAGCGCGAGGTCGACGTCTTGCAGCGCCGGCAGCGGCCGGTCCGACCATGCCGGGTACGTGTACGTCAGCCCCTCGAGGGACACCGTCGCACCCGTGGTGCGCGCCGGCGTGCGGACCTCG
>JAJZMD010000258.1 GCA_021803085.1 Actinomycetes bacterium | reverse complement strand
GCTCATCGGCGACTTCGAGAACGGCGGCGTGGAGTGGCAGCCAGAAGGCGAGCCCGAGCGGGTTCGGGTGCACGACTTCATCACAACCGAGCTGGGCAAGGCCATCCCCTATGGGATCTACGACATCAAGAACGACGAGGGTTGGGTATCGGTCGGCGACACCGCCGACACTGCACAGTTCGCGGTCGAGTCCATCAGGCGGTGGTGGGGTGCCATGGGAAAGCAGCGCTTCCCTTCGGCTCGGCGCCTGCTCATCACCGCAGACGCTGGGGGATCGAACGGCTACCGGCTGCGTGCCTGGAAGGTCGAGCTCGCCAAGTTCGCAAAGGAGAGCGGGCTCGACATCACGGTGTGCCACTACCCGCCCGGCACGTCCAAGTGGAACAGGATCGAGCACCGCATGTTCAGCTTCATCACGATGAACTGGCGCGGCCGCCCGCTCACCAGCCTTCGCACGATCATCGAACTGATCTCTGCCACCACGACCAAGACCGGTCTCACGATCATGGCAGCCGACGATCCCAACTGGTACCCGACCGGCGTCAAGATCACCGACGCCCAACTCGCCGCAGTGCCGCTTGTCCCGCACGAGTGGCACGGTGACTGGAACTACACCGTCACCGCGCACTCAGACGTGGCGTGAGCCCTTACCTCAGCGATCCCGCGTGGGAGTCCAGGCTAGGCCTCCGCAACAAAGAGGTGCGGGAATCTCACAAACTCCAAACCCATCTGCGCCATGTGTGATGGCGCTCCCGTGCCTTCGATCTGCAAGGTCCAGCCAGGGAACTCGCTGGCGCTGGCGGACCAGCGCCGCCTTCCATGGAACACAAATCGCACTCTCATTGGAGCCTGTTGCACGAACCCCGTCCAATCTGCGAAGTCCCTGGTAGCGCGCGCGTGAGATCCACCACCTGACCAGGCGCGATGGCCACGATGGCCACGATGGGGCCATGGCGTACAACTTCGTCTCCCCGGAGCGAGACCAGCTCTACTTGCTGCCGCCGTCGCTGACCGGCTGGCTCCCAGAGGACCACCTCGCGTGGTTCATCCTCGATTGCGTCGACGAGATGGACCTTCAGGCCTTCTACGCTGATTACCGGGAGGACGGCTGGGGAGGCGCCGCCCACCACCCAAAGGCGATGGTCGCCCTTTTCAGGAACCCTCATGGACGAAGCGCACGCTACCGCCGCCGCGCAGCCTGCTCCGGCGCCCCGCATCGTCGCTATGGGACCGGCACTCGGCCCCGACGACGTCGCCGATCGGCTCAGTGCCGTGGCCGACACCTATGGGTCCCAGCCCGGCGAGGCCGCAGTCGTCGACGGCTACGGCACCCGGGTCCTCGTCGAGCGAGGACACCTCGAGCTCGCAGACGGGCTCGGCGAGCATCGCAGGGTCCGGCGGTTCACGAAGATCGACGTCCCGAGGCGGCTCGTGGTCGGGGCCGGGACCGAAGGGATCGTGAGCTTCGACGCCCTGCGCTGGTGCACGAAGGTAGGGGTGCCCGTTGCCATCCTGGGCACCGATGGCACGGCCCTTGCAGCAGGCCCTCCCGGCCGAGACGACGCTCGCTTGCTCCGCGCCCAGGCGCTCGCCCTCTACGGACCGGCGGGCGTCGCGGTCACGAGGTACCTCGTCGCCGCCAAGCTCTTCGGCCAGGCAGGGGTGCTCAGCGCCAAGTTCGACGACAAAGACGCCATGAGCACGCTCCTGGAGCTGGCAGAGACCGTCAACCAGGCCGGCTCCATCGAAGAGATCCGCCAGGCTGAGGCCGCGGGAGCCAACGTCTACTGGGCGACGTGGGAGCGAAGCGTCGAAGTCACCTTCACGAGAAGAGACCTCCCCAGGGTGCCCGAGCATTGGCGACGCTTCAACGGCAGGCACTCGTCGGTAGACCCTGGGAGCCCACGCTCTGCGACCGATCCCTGTGGAGCAGCGCTCAACTACGCCTACAAGCTGGCCGAGATCGAGACGACGCTCGCACTGCGTCGTATCGGGCTCTCCGAGTCGATCGGCGTGCTCCACGCCGACATGGCTGGGCGTCCGAGCTTCAGCTGCGACGTGATGGAGGCGATCCGCCCGCTCGTCGACGACCACGTGCTCGACATCGTGGCGGGGCCACTCCAAAAGCACATGTTCATCGAGGATGCTCGGGGGGTCGTGCGCTGCGTAGCGCCGCTCACCCACCAGCTCGCTCAGGCCATGCCGGCCTACGCCCACGCCCTCGGTCCGGTGGTCGAGCACGTGGCCGGGCTCTTGGCCGCAAGCTCCCCCTACGACGTGACGGTGCCGACGGTGCTCTCGGGCGCCAAGCACAAGGCCGCTGCCCGGCGCAGGGTCGCAGCCGAACAGCAGCCGTCCCCGGAGACTCCCACCCGCCGAGGCCCGAACCCAGGCGGCATCGCTCCGCGTGGTCGGCGACGCACGGCGGTCACGAGGCCGCCACTTCAAGCCGCTTCCTGTGAGGGCTGCGGCGCGGGGCTCCCGGTCGAACCCGACCGGGCACGTTCGCGGCGCGGGTGGTGTGATGCCTGCCTGCCCGAGCGCCGGGCCGAGATCGATCGCCCGATGCAGCGTGCGAGCCTCGCACACGCGGCAGCCTTTGCGGAGGCGACGGGTTCCCTGCCATCGCACACGCCCGAGGCGAGTACTGCTCGAAAGGCTCGCAACCGCGACCAGGCGCCCGCGCAGCGTGCGTGGGAACGCGAGGCCTCCGGGGACCTCGACGAGGCCTGGTACCACGAGCAGGTAGCGCCGCGACTGACCACGCTCAGCCTGCCGGCCATCGCCAGGGCGATCGGGGTCTCGACGTCGGCGGCGAGCAAGTGGCGGGCGGGGCGGGCAACGCCGCACCCCAGGCACTGGGGAGCGCTCGCGAAGCTGGCGGGCGTGCTCGTCGTCGACCCAGAGACGGGCGAGCGATCGGAGCCCTCGCGTGAGCACCCTCACGCACTATGAGCGCCCGCGCTACGCCATCGCTAACGCCCGCGAGAGGTGGGAGAGAGAGCTGGCGCCCGCCCGCGAGCACGTCGACGCGCTCGTCGATGCGGTCGGCTAGCACCAGGGCGGGCCTCTCGTCGAGACCATCGTGGGAGGGCACGCCTGCTGCCCCAGGGGCAGGTGGCGCGTGACAAGCGCAACGGTCGCAGGCTCGTCGCCGAGCTCTCCGCACTCCCCGCGCAAGATCCGCCAGCGCTCGACCAGGACGCTACGAAGGCGCGCTGAGACATCAGGCCGGGGAGTCCGCGCACTACTCGTCCTGCTCGCGCGTTACAAGTTCCTCCACGGCAAGTGACGCCGGCCTGGCGATAGCCGGCATTGCCTGGCGGTCGAAGGGCACGACGCCTTACGACAGGTCCCGACACCCGAAGTGACGCGCGACCCCATCGCCACCAACCATCGATGAAAGACTCATGAACTCGTCCCGCGATCTACCGCAACCAATGAGCCTGTCGAACCGTGCCTTTGACCGCCGCCGGCAAGAGCCGGCCATCGACCTCGCGCCGTCGCGGGCCGCTACGCCATCGCTCGACGACTATTTCCTTGAAGAACGTCTTGCCGACGACCATCTCCTTGACGGCTGGGTCAGCGACGAGAGTGTTCTCGATGGCCACAACGGGCTCGACGGGGTAAGCACCAGCGACACCGAGCGGCTCGCCCTCCTCGAACGCTGTGCGTGGACCGTCGTATGGCTGGGCGTCCTCGTCAACGCTTGCTACCTGTGGGGGTCCTGGTGGTCATGGCCGGTCGTCAACGCCCTCGCCCCCTCGCTAGTGGCGGTCGCCCTGGCTGGGTTTGCCATCTGCTGGTGCACCAAAAGCCCTCGCGTCTGGTGGCACCAGGGAACGGCGATGGCGGCAGCACTCACCTCAGTGGTGACGCAGCAGGTGTTCGACATCCATACTCGCATCTACTACTCAACGGACTCGGCAGCCCTCGACCACGTTGCAGCGCGCCTCCTTGCCGACGGCCAGAACCCATACACCTCCTCGCTCACTTCAGCGGCGCGCCTTCTCAAGCCCGCGATCGACTACTGGACCTACACCGTGACTGGCGGCCACGTCGTCAACCTTTCGTACCCGGCGGGTTCGGCATTGGTCTACGCGTCGGCGTTCGCCCTCGGGTTCCGTCACGAGGTCGTCGACTGGATGGATCTCTACTTGTGGACGGCCAGCGCGATCATGTTGTTCCTCCTCGTGCCGCGCTCCCTCCGCTGGATCTCCGCACTCGTCGCGCTGATTGGCTTCTTCGTCGCGTTCTTCTCGAATGGCGGCACCGACGCGGCATTCATGCCCTTCGCCATGATCGCCGTCTGGCGCTGGGACCGATATGGTCGAGGGAAAGATTCGGGTATTGCCCGATGGGTCGGTCCGGTCGCCCTTGGACTCGCCTGCTCGATCAAGCAGACCCCCTGGTTCTTCATTCCCTTTCTCCTGGTAGGCATCTACATCGAGACTCGCCGAGCGGGTCGTTCGCCCTTCCGCGTGGTCGGCCGGTACCTGGCGGTGGTTGCGGGCGTCTTCACCGCCGTCAACCTCCCATTCATCATCTGGGGAGCTTCGGCGTGGTGGCACGGCACTACCACCCCGATCATCCGACCGCTCGTGGCTGACGGTCAGGGCCTCGTGTCGCTCGCACTCCATGGTCTCACCGGCGGGGTCGACCTCCGACTCCTCACGGCAGCGAGCGGGGTTGCGCTGCTCTGCTCCCTGGCGGCATTCGCCGGCTGGTACCACCAGCTCAAGCGGATATGGCTGCTGCTGCTGCCGGTGGTGTTCTTCATCTCCCCGAGGAGTCTGAGCAGCTACCTGCTCGATCTCTTTCCGGTGGCGCTGGTAGCGCTAATCAGCACTGAGACGCCCCGTCTGCCGAGCGAATGGCGCCAACTTCAGAGCCGCGGCCATTGGGAGCATCTCCGTCAATGGAGTGGCCGAACGTGGGCCCGATTCGCCGCGATCACGTTCGCCGTCGTCACCTGCGTGACGGCCGCGCTGTCATTCACCGGCGCCCCGCTCGATCTCACTTTACGTTCGGCGTCGGTCGGCTATCACCAAACGCTCTTGGGCTCCGTGACCGTCACGGTCACGAACCGCACCTCCGCCACGGTGGTGCCGCACTTCATGGTCGACGTCGGTGCCGCTCACCCCGCCGGGTTTTGGGCGACGTCCGACCACCGTCCGGTCGTCATCGGTCCGCATGGCTCGCGTACCGTCACCCTGTTCCCACCGTCGACCACCTACCTGCCCCCCGAGGCATCGGACTACGTGGTGCAGGCGTACACCGCCAACCCAGAGGCGCTCAGCACGACGAACGACATTTGGCGCAACTACTCCCCGAAGCGCGCGCCCCGCTGAGGCGTCCCGCCTCCTGTTCGGCCCCCTTTCCCCCCCGCTTCCGCCCGCGGCCCCCCTCGCCGAGCTCCGTTTGGCCGTCGGGTCCGCTGCCTCTTTCGCCGGCGGCTCGCTCGTTGCTCCGGCCCTGTGCGCCGGCTCGTCCCGTCCAGTGTGGTGCGTCCCCGGCCCGTCCGCCCCGCGCGGCGGTTTTGTCGTCGCCGTGGGCGGTCGTCCTGGCTTTCTCGAAACGTGAAGACGTCGCGAGGTCTTCACGTTTGGGCCTGACCAGGTGTTCTGCGGCGTGATCGGAGCCCCACCCACGGCATAAGCGCCCGCCGCCCACACCTGCTGGGCCGGTCGTTGACCGTCAGCGCTCCCAGCGCGAGTCGGCGTCGACGATGTCGAGTCCGAGGGCCTCCAGCTCGTGCACCAGCGCCTTGAGGCGGCGGTGGTCGTCGAACAGTGCCTGGTAGTCGGCGAGCTGCTCCTCGCTCAGCAGGCGGGTCACGGTCTTGTTCGCCACCTTGCGGGTCCAGGAGCGAAAGGGGCCGTGCAGGCGCGGCGGGTTGGCTCGGCACTTGCACGCCGCCTTCCCACAGCGGCCGGTCCGCACGACGACGCTGCCCGGAAGGCACGGACCGAGCCCAGCCAGCTCTCCTCGGATGCGCTCGAGGGCGCGGGCCTGGCGGGCGCTGAGTTGCATCGGGCCAAGCTTCCCAGAGGATCCACCACCGGCCAGTGCCATGGTGCCACAGTATATATGCTGTGGCATACTCCGACCTGCCCGAGCCGGTGGCCGAGGTGATCGAGCGGTTCACCCCACGCACGGTGTCTGGCGCTGTCGCCCGCTTCGCCAAGGAGCTGACCGCGGCGGCTCGTCCCGAGTCGGTGAACCGGGCCAAGGCCTTCTTGTTCGCCGCCTCCCGACTCGGGGCGTTCTGCGAGTCGATCGGCCTCGAGCTCACTGCAAGCGTGGCGCTCCGTCCCTCGGTGATCGAGCGCTGCTGTGCGCCGGGGGTGACCGCGC
>JAJZMD010000104.1 GCA_021803085.1 Actinomycetes bacterium | reverse complement strand
GCTTCACCCGACATTCCAGTTGGGCCAGATCGGCGACCGGTGGATGGTCATCGCTACGCGAACTACCTGTTCAGGTGGCCTAACGCCTATCCGCGCGGCCTCTTAACGAAAACCTCGGCGTAATCGGAAAGGAGCGCCTGGACCGGGTTGGAGAGCTTCTCGTCGACCAAGTGCTCGTGGGGTGCGTCGCGGAGGGCATCTCGGAAGAAGACCTTGCCGAGGTAGACCGGGCTGCGAAGCACGGTGAGAAGGGCCGTGGGCTCCAGGGTCTGAGCACTCGAGCGACGTCGGCGTCGCGGTGAAGGCGCGTAGCAAGCACATGATGTCCGGTGCGGCGAGGCCCTGACGGAGGACCGGCGGTGAGGCACCGGCGCGCGCAACGAGATTGTACGAAACTATGACGGTGTTGTACACTCTTCGGCATGGCGACGATGGCGATCAGCGAGGCTCGGGAGCGACTGGCCGAGGCGGTGGAGATCGCCCACACCGAGGCAGTGGTCCTCGAGCGCTACGGCCAACCCGCGGCAGTCCTGGTCAGCCCCGAGCGGTACGAGGAGCTGATGGAGGCACTGGAGGATGCCGAGGACGTGGAGGCCTTCGACGCCTCCATGGCCGAGGAGGGTCCGAGCATTCCCTGGGAACAGGTCAAGGCGGACCTCGGCTGGGCGTGAGCCGCTACCGCATCGAGGTCCGCCCGGCGGCGGCACGGGCGCTTCGCAAGCTGGGCCCTGACGTGCGCCCTCGCATCCAGGGGGCCATCGCCCTTCTCGCCACCGACCCCCGGCCGCCGGCCGCCAGGGCACTGCGGGGTCGACCAGGGTTCCGCGTTCGCGTCGGCGACTACCGGATCATCTACACCGTTTCCGACGACGTACTTCTGGTCGTCGTGGTCGCACTGGGCCATCGTCGGGAGGTCTACGACCGGTGACGGGCTGAAGCCCTGCTCTGTAGCACATTCCACGGCTCATGCATTCGTGAACCGCGCGATTCGTCGGTCGTCTGTGACGACCGTGAGCCGAGTTCCAGCCGCCGGCTCAGTCGGACCACCCGTCGGAGGACTGGATTGGCTTCCCCCGGGGGCGCCGATCGCGCCAGGGCGCGAACCTTCGGGTCCGCGCCGCCTGGCACGCGGAACCACGGTACAACGCGGTCGCGACCCTCGACGCGGATCTCGTGGACAAGCGCTCGAAGCAGCGCCTTGCGGGCCGGGACCGAGCCGTCGGTGAGCGCGTGCTCGATGTGGTGGCACATCGCGGCGATCGCGTCGGCGTCGGGCGCGGTGGCCTTCGCGTGCTCCATCGCGGCGAGCAGTTCCTCGCGCCGCACTCGCAGGTCACGCACTTTGGCGGCGAGCCCTTCCAGACGCCTCCCACACTGGGCCCCGGAGAGCGTGCCTGCCTCGATCGCGGAGAGGTAGCGCTCGATGGCGTCCTCTGCCTTCGTGATCCCGGCGTCGACCACGGCCAACTCTTGGTCGTGGTTGACGCGCTGTGAGCGCGCCCGGCGGCGGGCGGCGGAGATGGCCGTGTCGAAGAGGTCGGTCCGCTCGTAGACGCGCAGCAGGGCGTCGAGGACGGCTGAGTCCAGCTCCTCTGCGGGCAGGGCTCGGCGTCGCAGTACTTCGTGCCGTAACGCTGGCGGGAGAAGCACGCGTAGTACCGGTACCGGTAGTGGTTGCCGACTGCCGAGGTCCCGACGAAGTGCTTGCCGCACCTGTTGCACACGACGAGGCCGGCAATAGCAACGGCGAGGTGGCCGAGGCGCGCTTCGAGTACCTCGCCCGCTCGGGAAGCAGGGCCTGGACGCGGCGGAAGAGCTCCTCGTCGACCAGGTGGTCGTGGGGCCGTCGTGGAGCGCGTCTCGAAAGAACACCTTGCCGATGTAGGCGGGATTGTGCAGGACCGTGAGGACCGCGGTGTGGCTCCAGGGTCTGCTCGCCTTGTTGCGGTGCCCCGCCTCGTTCAGCCATATCGCGAGTGCCCGAGCGCCCTCCCGGCCGTGCGCGTAGCGGTCGAAGAAGACCGGCACGAGCGAAGTCGCGTCGGCCTTGAGCATGAGGCAACCGGTCTTCGGGTCGACGTCGTAGCCGAAAGGCCGGGATGCCCCGCACCAGCCGCCGCTCGCTGCCTTTCGTTCCATGCCGGCGATCACCCGGTCGACGATGGTGGCCCGCTCGAACTCGGCGAACACGCCGAGCATCTGGACCATCATCCGCCCTGCAGCGGGCGTCGTGTCGAAAGGCTCGGTCACCGAGCGGAAGGCGACCCGGGCGTCGTCAAGGTCTTCGAGGAGCTGGGCGAGGCCGCGCACCGTGCGCGAGAGCCGGTCGACCCGGTAGACGAGGAGGAGGTCGAAGCGGGCGGCCCGGGCCCCAGCCAAGGCTCGCTTGGACTCCGGGCGCTCTGTCGTGGCCCCGGAGGCCGGGTCGCTGAAGCGCCGGGGGAGCTCCCAGTCCTCCTGGCTCTTCACGTACGCGGCCAGGCGCTCGGCCTGTGCCTCCAAGTATGGGTCACGAGTCAGGCTGACTTGGCAGCCTCGCTGTTCTCCCCAAGCAGCCGGGTCTTCCGACGGCCCTTGACGACGTTCACTTCGAGCTTTGCGCCGAGCGCCTCGACCTACTGCTCCAGTACCTCGATGGTCACGTTGTGCGAGCGCTCGATGGCTGCGACCCGTGGCTGAGAAACGCCCAGGCGTTTCGCGAGGTCACGCTGGCTGAGCCCAGCCCCTTCGCGCAATGCCG
Source organism: Actinomycetes bacterium (assembly GCA_021803085.1). Classification (GTDB taxonomy): domain Bacteria; phylum Actinomycetota; class Acidimicrobiia; order Acidimicrobiales; family RAAP-2; genus JAJYVT01. The sequence continues at coordinate 3,737 of JAJZMD010000104.1, read as the reverse complement.
TCAGCCGGTTGGAGAGAAGGAGCTCCTGTTCGATCTCGGCAACTCGTTCCTCGGCGCCCTTTGCCGCAAGGACCCGCTTCTCCCAGTCTCGTGCGCTCATCGTCCCTTCCTTCTGCTTCTTGCCTTCGCGTGACCTATTTCAATGTTCAGGTCTCTGAGGTGCGCGTCGTAGCGCTCGTCGGCGATCGGTACGTTTACCTCGTACCACTTCGACCACGCGTTCGACTTGTCGCCCCTGACGAACAGGATTGCCCGCCGCTTCGGATCGAACGCGAACAGGACTCTCACCTCCGTCCGACCCGGGCCGCAGCTCCTTCATGTTCTTGTGCTGGCTGCCCTTCACCGAGTCGACGAGCGGGCGACCGAGCACAGGCCCGCGGTCTCGCAGGACCCGAATGCAGCCAAGAGCGCCTCGGCGTCGGCCTGGTCGAGAGGTCGGCCCACCTCTCGAATGTCGGATCGAACTGGACCAAGCGTACCCTTCGGCACTTCATCACTCGGATTGCCTGCAACGGTGACGGTCCCGGGCCGGTCCGGATGACAGAACTGGCGGTGAGAGCCGACCTGCCGGTCGAGGCGCCAGCCGTCACGCTCCAGGGTGCGGATGACGTCTCGTACCTTCGCGCGCGACGCCGGCGCGTGGTTCGGCAACTATCTCGAGGGCGAAGACGCCGACGGCGACCTCGCGAGAGCGATGCTCAAGGCCTTCAGCGAGGCGGTGATGTCCGCCCAGGCCTCGGCCCAGTGCGGTGCCGCCTACAACGAGCGCAGCGAGGACCGGGAGAACACCCGCAACGGCTATCGGAGACACGAGCTGACCGGAGCAACGCGGTGAGCTCAGGTTGATGCGGAGACTGTCGTAACCGACGGTCCGCACACCACTCCGCGGGACTCAACCGTCAGCGGGTATAGCCTTCGAACGATTCCGGGCCAAGTTCTCGTGGGCGTGGAGTTGGTTGGTGACTGTGCGCGAGCACAGCCCTGAGCTATTCGCCCACTGGCAAGTTGCCCGGATTACCACTGGTCGGCTCGTGGGAGCCGTATGACGCGAGAGCGTCACGCACTGGTCTGCGAGCGGGAGGATCCCGCCACTCACGCCGAAAGGGGGACAAGGAACCGGGCCTTCATGGTACCGCGCCCCTGATTGCCAATGGAAAATGACGTAAAGAAGCGGACGCTGGGGACGAGCGGGTTGGAAGTATCGGCACTCGGGCTTGGCTGCATGGGTTTGAGCTACCACCGCAGCGCCACTTTGGACCGGAACGAGGCGATTGCGCTGGTTCGAGAAGCGGTGGACCTCGGCGTGACGTTTTTCGACACGGCGCAGACCTATGGTCCCTTCACGAACGAAGAGCTCGTGGGAGACGCGCTGGCTCCTGTTCGTGATCAGGTGGCCGTCGCCACGAAGTTCGGGGAGGTCGACCTGAGCGGCGCGCCTGTCCTTTCAAGCCGGCCCGAGCTGATCAGGCAGACCACCGACGCCTCCCTCGCTCGCCTCGGCGTCGAGACGATCGATCTGCTGTACCAGCACCGAGTCGATCCCGACGTGCCGATAGAAGAGGTCGCCGGCGCGGTCAAGGATCTGATCGCACAAGGAAAGGTCGCGCACTTCGGCCTCTCCGAGGCCGGCGCACAGACGATCCGCCGTGCTCACGCCGTCCAGCGAGTGACCGCCGTACAGAGCGAGTATTCGCTGTGGTGGCGACGCCCAGAGAACGAGGTGCTCCCGGTCTGTGAGGAGCTGGGCATCGGATTCGTGCCGTACAGCCCGCTTGGGCGCGGCTTTCTGACCGGTGCCATCGACGAGCACACGACGTTCGACAGCGCAGACAACCGCAACGCGTTGCCGCGCTTCACGGTCGAAGCGCGTAAGGCGAACCAAGCTCTTGTCGACCGCCTTCGTACGATCGGTGAGCGAAAGGGAGCGACTCCAGCGCAGCTGGCGCTTGCGTGGCTCCTCGGCCAGGCAGCCTGGATCGTGCCAATCCCGGGAACCACGAAAGTGCAACGACTGCAGGAGAACCTTCGCGCCGCAAGCCTGGAGCTCACGAGCGACGATCTGGCCGAGATCGACCGCGCCGAGTCCGAGGTCTTGATCGTGGGCGACAGGTATCCCGCGGAGCTCGAGCAGAAGACGGATCGCTGATTGTCGGTGTGCATCTCGACTGACAGCGAGCTCGGATCAGGCCACGACCTACGCGGATGATCGAGGCCTGGAGCGTGGCTGGGGGAATCTCACCCCCTGGGGGTAACGCTCACGGAACCCTCCCCAGACTCGAACGTTAGACGCGTGTCGACTTCCGCAGCCGCCAAGATCGCCGCCAGCTGCACGGCGAAGTGCGCACCCAACGGGCGGCGGCAGGTCGTCCGAACTGCACACACCGACGCCCGGCCGGCGACGCGCCTGACCCGCCTGCAAGCTGCCGGGATCATCTCGCCATCCGGCTCAGGTCAGGTGAGGGTGGTCCCACGCTGTCGGCAACGGGGTGGTCCCTTGGGGCTGGCAAGTGAGATGCGGTACGGCTGCGACAGCCAACGCTCTTTGCCCACTGGCACCGTCTCGTCTCACCGACACGCCAGGCTGTGGGAGCCGTATGACGGGCGACCGGCACGTACGGTTCTTGGGAGCGGCATGACCTTGCGAGGTCGTCCGCCGATCGCGACGTCGTGGTATCGGACGAGATTGTGGTCGACGGCGAGCTCAACGAGCCGGAAGAACAGAATCCCCCCGGCTCTGGAAGCGCCGGCGATTGAAGCGGAACACGAACTCGTCAAGGAGCCGGGGAGATGCCCAGGATCGAAACGGCCCTGGTGCGTACTCGCGTGCTAGGGCTTGGACAACGACGCGACGCGATGCACGCCGGGGAGCAGAGTGCCCACGTCCTCTCCACGGGCCTTCGCCGTGGGTTGGCTGCGTGGCTCGTGGAGGTATCCGAGCCTTCCGACGCCGTTGGTGCTCGGCCACCCATTGGTGATGACCGTCGCTTTCTCTTCGACGTTCTCCGTCACGCGCGGCACGATCGAATCGGCCGATCCCTCGTGGAGCACACCCATGGGGCGCCGTCCAAGACCATGCGGCTCCCTCAGCTCGAATGCCACGCCGACCAAGACCTTCTTGGCTTTGTGGCGACCACCGCGGAGACCCCGCTCCTGTCCGCCGAAGTAGGTCTCGTCGACCTGGACGGTGCCCGAGAGCCGGTCACGCCCGGGGCGCACGAGCACCGACCCCAAACGCTGCAGCATCGCCCAGGTGGTCTGGTACGAGCCGACCTCGAGGGTGCGCTGAAGGCGGAGTGCCGATACACCGCCCTTTGCCGTGGCGGGCTCGCAGCAGGCCGCGAACCACACCCTAAGCACCGTCCGGGTCCGGTCGAAGATCGTCCCCGCGGTCACCGAGGTCCGGCGACTGTATGCAGCACACTCGATCCGTCCATCGCTCAGCCGCCAGCCCTCGTTATGGCCGCACTTGTCGCACACGAAGCCACTGCGCCACCGGAGCCACGCCAGGTAGTCGACGCACGCCGCGTCCGTGCCGCACCACGACCGCAGCTCACCGGCCGACCGCGGGTAGTAAGCGCCACCTCGAGCCGGAGCCGCCTCGCGAGTTCGTTCCGGTTAGATGGAGAACCCTAGGACATGTATCCAACATTCAACCCAATCAAGGGGTATACGAGTTCACTAGGGAATATTGCACTACGAGGGTCGTCTGATCGGCAGGTAAAAAAGGGAAGGTGCGC
>JAJZMD010000133.1 GCA_021803085.1 Actinomycetes bacterium | reverse complement strand
CGGTGATCCGCGTCGAGGACCATGGGTCGTACGCCATGCTCGTCCTGGACGATCCGGCGCGCCGCAACGCGCTCTCGGTCGAGTCCTCCGCGGAGCTGGTCCGCGTCCTTGACGCCATGGAGTCGTCAGGCAACGTGCGCGTGCTCGTGGTGACTGGCGCTCCGCTGGCCTTCTGCGCGGGTGCCGACCTCGCTCAGCTCGAAGAATCGGACGAGGCGGGGCTGCGTTCGATCTATGCGGGCTTCCAGCGGATCGTGCGCAGCTCGATGCTCACCGTGGCGGCGGTGAACGGCGCCGCGGTCGGCGCAGGGATGAACCTGGCCTTGGCGTGCGACCTCCGTCTCGCTGCTCCCGAAGCAAGGTTCGACACCCGCTTCCTCGCGCTCGGCCTCCATCCCGGTGGCGGGCACACGTGGCTGCTCCGCCGTGCCGTGCCTTACCCGACCGCGGCGGCGCTCCTCCTGGCGGGCGAGGTGAAGACCGGCGAGGAGGCGGAGCGGATCGGCCTTGTCCACCGCTGCGTCCCGAGCGACGAGCTGCTCCGAGCCGCCCACGAACTGGCCGCGCGCGCCGCGTCTGTGCCGACGGAGCTGCTGGCGAGGACGAAGTCGACGCTCGCGAGATCCTACGAAGGCCCCGACGCCTACGAGGCCGTGCTCGAGGACGAGCTTCGCGTCCAGCTCTGGTCGGTCGCGCAGCCGTATTTCAAAGAAAGAGTCGCGGACCTCCGCCAGCGCATCTCGTCGAGGTCCTGATGCCCGTCGGCTATCTGGAGCTCATGAGCGAGATCACCGAGCCGATGCCGCCGCTCCCGATGGTGCGGCTGAGCCCGCCGCCATTGGTGCCCCTCGAACGCCCCCTCTCGGAGTCCACGGTCATGATCGTCAGCTCCGCGGGCGTCCACCTCCGGACGGACCGGCCGTTCGAATTCGTCGACGACCTCACCTGCCGGCGGCTGCCGCAAACGCTCGTGCCCACGGCGCTTCGGCCGTGCCATCCAAGCCCGATCAGGCGACCGGGTCGTCAGGACGTGAACGTCGTCCACCCCTACCAGCGGCTGGCAGAGCTGGCGGAGGCGGGATTGATCGGCGCACCAGCGCCCTTCCACGTGAGCACCCTCGGGGCGATCAAGAAGGTCACCCGTATCGTGACCGAGCTCGGGCCCGCTGTGGCGGCTGCAGCCCGCGAGGCCGGCGCCGACCTGGTGATGGTCGTCCCACTTTGTCCCGCGTGCCACCAGGCAATGGGCATCCTCGCCCGCGTGGTGGAGCGGAGCGGCATTCCCACCGTCACGGTGAGCGGGGCGCGCGACATCACCGAGCGGGTTCGGCCGCCTCGTGCCGCGTACCTCGACTTCCCGCTCGGGTACTGCGTAGGACACCCCGGTGACGACGCCGAGCAGCGGGCCATCGTCGCGGAGGTGCTCGCCCTCGCCGAGCAATCCCTCGAACCCGGCGAAATCGTCGACCTGCCGTTCCGCTGGCCGGAGAAGGGCTGGGAAGCCGAGATCATCGAGCACTACTGGGACGAGCGCGAGACGGTCCGGAGCCAGCGGGCCAAGGAATTCGAGCCGGCCTCGATCGCCGGCGACGGGCGGCACGTCGCGCTCGAGGAAGCCAGGGCCGTCGAGGAAATGGCTTCGCAGGGTCTCCTCTGACAGGACTTTTCGCGCGCGAGGCTCTGGGAATGCACTATTTGACACCGAAGACGGGCCTCCATAGCGTGGTGCCTATGCCTGGTTACCGGAGTAGTGATGACTCCGCGCGTGCAGACGGAGGCTCACGCGCCCATCGTCGTTCCTGGCGCACGGCCGAGCAGTGAGCGGCTCGCGGTCGGTCGTCCTCGTCACGGGCGCGTCCCGCGGGATCGGCCGCAGCGCGGCGCTCGCATTCGCCCGCGCCGGGTTCGACGTGGTGGTGAACTACGCGGCGAGCGGTGCGCAGGCGGCCGGTGTGGTCTCCGAGGTCGAGAAGCTCGGCGTGTCGGCTCTTGCGCTCGGCGCCGACGTCGCCGACGACGCGGCTGTCCGCCGAATGATCGCGCGCGTCGAAGATGCCTTCGGCCGCCTCGACGTGCTCATCGCGAACGCCGGGACCACGATCGACACGGTGCCGACCGATCTCGAGGGGGTCAGCGTCGACGCCTGGGACCGGGTGTTCGCGGTGAACGTCCGCGGCCTGTTCGTCACGGTCCGCGCGTGCGTTCCACTTCTTCGCCGATCGCCGATCGCGTCAATCGTCACGACGTGCAGTGTCGCAGGCATCCGGCCCGGGCCGCAGCCGTTGCCCTATGCGGCGTCGAAGGGGGCGGTCGCCAACTTGACCAAGACGCTGGCCGGCGCCCTCGGCCCCGACATCCGCGTCAACGGGGTGGCGCCGGGCTGGATGGTCGGTGAGTGGATGGAGCACCAGCTAGGCGAGAACTATGACAGGCTGATGGAGCGCCGAGCCAAGATGACGCCGCTCAAGCGGGTCGCCACTCCCGACGACGTCGCCGAATCGATGTTGTCGCTCGCTGTCGGGCACCCCTTCGTGACGGGCGACATCGTCGTCGTCGACGGCGGGTTCACCTCGGTCACGTAGTGCTCCCTGAGATCGCGGTCAGAGACCCCACGCATACTGTGCCGGTCCGAGAGGAGGTAGGAGATGCTGGACGGGGTGGTCCCCTTTCCCCCCGAGTTCGCCGAGCGCTATCGATCGGAGGGGTACTGGCAAGACCGTCCGCTGATCAGCGTCTTCGACGAGATCTTCGAGCGGTACGCGGATCGGACGGCACTGATCGACGACACGACGAGCGTCTCCTACCGTGAGCTCGGGGAGCGTTCCCGTCATCTCGCACGCCACCTGCTCGACCTCGGGTTCCAGCCTCTGGACCGCGTCGTGGTCCAGCTCGTCAACTCGGTCATGTTCGCGTACCTCTACTTCGCGCTCCAGCGAATCGGGGCGATCCCGATCCTGGCGCTGCCGGTGCACCGGCGCCGCGAGGTGGAGCAGTTCGTGACCCTCGCGGATGCGCGTGCGTGCGCAGTGCCCGCGCAGTCGAAGGACTTCGACTACGTGAAGATGGTGCAAGGGATCATGGAGCGCCATGCCGTGCTCGAGCGCTGCCTCGTGCAGGGATTGGAACCGTCGCAGTCGTCCGAGGAATTCGTGTCGCTCGAAGCGCTCATGGAGAGCGAGCCGTCGACCCCTGAGTCGGCGCTGGGAGAGATCGAGATCGATCCGACCGACCCAGCCGTGTTCCTCCTGTCCGGCGGGACGACGGGTATCCCGAAGCTGATTCCAAGGACGCACAACGACTACGTCTACAACTCACAGCTGGCAGCATCGGTGTGCGACATCAGGGATGGTGACGTCCTGCTGCTGGTGCTCCCTGTCGAGCACAATCTCCCGCTGGCGTGTCCCGGCATGCAGGGATTCTTGATGAAGGGCGCTAGGACTGTCCTGTCGACTTCCACGCGCCCAGAGGACGTGTTCCGCAACGTCGAGCAGCACCGCGTCACGCACATCCACGTGGTGCCGGCGCTGTTGATTCGCTGGATCGACCATCGCTCCGCGACGAAGTACGACCTGAGCTCGCTCCATATCATTCAAAGCGGAGGTCAGCGACTGCAGCCGGAGGTGCGCCAGCGGGCGCAGCGGCTCCTTCCTGGCTGCTTCATCCAGGAGAACTTCGGGATGGCCGAAGGGCTCATCATGTTCGTTCGCATCGACGACCCCGACGACGTGCGAAGGCAGACGTGCGGCCGGCCGGTGTGCCCCGACGACGAAGTATTCCTCGTCGACGAGGATGGCGCCCCGGTGCCGCAAGGGGAAGTGGGAGAGCTCATCGTCCGCGGGCCCTATACGCTGCGCGGGTACTTCCGGTCGCCCGAGTACAACGCGAGAGCCTTCACGGCGGACGGCTTCTACCGATCCGGTGACCTCCTGCGCATGGACCACACTGGCAACTACATCGTGGAAGGCCGGCGGAAGGACCTCATCAACCGGGGCGGGGAGAAGATCAGCGCAGAGGAGGTGGAGAACCTCATCTTGTCGCACCCGAGCGTGCTGAACGTTGCGTGTGTGCCGTACCCCGACGAGGTTCTCGGTGAGCGTATGTGCGCATGCGTCGTCCTGAAACCCGGAGCGAACCTGGAGTTCGAAGAGCTGGTGGAGTTTCTCGCGTCGATGGAGATCGCGAAATTCAAGTTGCCCGAGCGGCTCGAGGTCTTCGAGGAATTGCCACTGTCCGGGTTCGGGAAGGTCTCGAAGAAGGAGCTGGTCGCGATGCTGGGAACTGCCCAGTACCGGCGCTCAGGCTGAGCGGCGACGCCGCTTGATCGGCTCGCGCTCGGACTCGTTCTTCGCCGGCTCGTCGCGCATGGGGATCACGAGCTCTTCGAGCCCGGGACCGTAGCGGTCGGAGAGCTCGTCGCTGAACTCTTTGGCGATCTGCTGGACGTAGATGTCGTGACGGACGTAGCCCTTGATCGCGGCAGCGAGCAGTGCGTCGTCTCCGGTCATCGCATCCCACGCGCCGCCGTCCGGGGCGAGCGCCCACAACGTCCGCGTGCTGTCCGTGACGATGGCGAGGTGACGCGCCTGGTGGTGTCGGTAGACGACTCCGTCGGTGCTCTGATGGCGGACGCAGCGACCGTGCGCGAGCGTTATCGGGTCCTTCCCGAAGAGGAGCACGTCCGCCCGAACCTGGCGGCTGTCGGCTCGCCGGATGGCCTCGGAGATCGCGTCCGAGTCTTCGCAGTTGAGTGAGACGTAGGCGTGGCGCGTCGCACTGTCGAGAAGCTCGATGCCGCGCTCTTCGATCGCGGACCAGTCGCTCATTGCTTCGATGACGCGCAGCTGCGCGTCGGGCTCCTGTGCAGTGCGCATGAGCGCGAGCTCGGCATCGGCCAGCCGGCGGCGGAAGCTCGCATCGAGCTGGGAGATGAGCTGCGTGGGTGGTAACGCGACGAAGCGGGTTGGCTCACCACCGATCATCACCGCGACTCCTTTGCGAGCGAGCCGGCGCAACGTCTCGTAGACCTTCGGCTGGGGGATGCCCGTCATGTTCGACAGCGCGTAGCCCGTCATCGGCTCCGAGCCGAGAAGACCGATGTACGCACGAGCTTCGTACTGTGAGAATCCCAACTCGACCAACCGCTCAACGGTACCTGAGCCCTTCTGCATGCGCGCTCCTCGACTCTGTGGGCAGCTATTGGGCAAAAGTGTACCGAAATGCTCGACGAAGCGGATCGGACCCCACGCGTCGTGGGCCGGCTGAGGGGACCCGGAGACAGGAGGACGCGATCGAGAGCTCACAAGCCGAGGATCCGCTCTGCGTTCTCGTGGAAGACCTTGTGCATCACCGATTCGTCGAAGCCCAATCGGTCCCACTCTCCAAGCACCCGCTCGTAGGTCATGCTGGGATGGTCGCTCCCGAACATGATCTTGTCCTGGAGCCTGCCGCGGATGTCGGTGCGAAGGCTCGGGGGGAAGTACTTCGGGGCCCAGCCAGACAGCTCCCAGTAGACGTTTCCCTTGTGGAGCGCGACGGCGGTCATCTCGTCGACCCACGGCCAGCCCGGGTGTGCAGCGACGATCGTGAGCGAAGGGAACCTTGCAGCGAGCGCATCGAGCGCAGCCGGATGTGCATGGCGCAAGATGGCTCTCATGCCCCCGGGCATCCCAGCGCCCATACCCGTGGTGCCGACGTCGACGAGCACCGGAGCCTGCAGGCCGGCGATTGCCTCGAAGAGCTCGTTGAACCGCGGATCGTCGACCGAGTAGTGGCCCATGATGGGGTGGAAGTGGAACCCGAGGACCGCCTGCTCCTTCACCGCCGTCTCGACCTCTGCGATCGCTTCTGCTCCCTTGAGTGGGTCGACCACGCCCCACGCCTGGAGGAAGACGCCGGGGTGACGATCTCTCAGCTCTGCGACGTAGGCATTCGAGCAGGGAGGCGCTCCGGTGGTCGACTCGATGTCGAACGCCACCAGGACCGCTTCGACGCCAGCCTCTCTGATCTCCGCGACGACCGCCTCTTCGGAGCGCGGCACCCAAGGCTTCGACCAGTACTTCTCGAGTGCAGCCACGTACGGTCCCTGCGACCTTATCCACACGTCGGTTCCCGGGTAGCAGTGGAGATCGATACGCCTCATGACCGAGTTCCTTTCCAACCCACTCCAGTCAGTAACGTAGTCCACCCTTTCACTTGCCACAATCAGCCGACGCAGCCGGGGCTTCGGCAGAGAGCTTGCAACGTGTGCAGGACCGCTTGACGCGTCAGCCAGGCATCACCGTAGGTCTTGAGCTTCGAAGGGGAGATCGACAGCGAGTAGCCTCCGGTCAAAGCCTGCCAGGGGAGGAGCACCCAGACGTCGGGATCCAGGCATATACCTACTTGGGTAGGTTGGAGCGCTCCCGACGTCAGTCCACGTCGAGGTCGGCCTCTGTGCCGTTCGCCGAGCCTGCTCCTGCACCGACCTGCGCGGCGGCACCGGCGGGGATCCCGGGGCCGTCGGGAT
>JAJZMD010000090.1 GCA_021803085.1 Actinomycetes bacterium | reverse complement strand
CAGGTGACCATCACCAGGGCCGGCAAGGCAGTTGCCGAACTACGCCCTGTTGCCCGGCCGCCCCAGGCGGCTGCCGCGCTTGTGGAGCGATGGAGCCGCCTGCCCTGGGTCGACCCAGGGGCTCTTCGGTCCGACATTGACCAAGTTCTCGACCCACGGCTGTGACGGAGGAGGTCCTTCCGCCCCGGCGCGGGGTGCTCGACACCTCCACGCTCATCCTTCTCGGCCGGGTTGCCGACGCCCATGCTCTACCCGGGGAGCCGGTCATCACGGCCATCACCCTCGCGGAGCTCACGGTCGGCCCCCTGGTGGCACGGACGGACGAGGAGCGATCCGCGCGGCAGGCGCACCTGCAGCAGGCAGAGGCAGACTTCGATCCGCTGCCCTTCGACCGCGCTGCGGCGCACAGCTTCGGCCAGGTGGCTGCATCTTTGCGGCGGACCGGGCGGAAGCACGCCGCTCGGGCCTATGACGCGCTCATCGCGGCGACGGCGATGTCATGCGGGCTTCCCGTGTATACGTGCACCCCAGATGATTTCTCGGGCATCGACGGGCTCGCGGTCGTAACGGTTGCACTCCGGGAGGAGCCGGCGGCGCCCTCCGCAGAGTGACGACGCGCCATGCAGCGCGCGTCCGGCGCGAACAGCCATTCGGGCGCGCACAGCCGAGTTCAACCGCGTTGCAAGGCGGGTGAAAAGAACCTCAAATGCGTAGGCTGTGGGCCGATCAGCCGGCCTCCGCGAATACGGAAACCCGCCCGCTACGGCCCACGCCTTGGTAACGCGTAGGCCGTGGGTTCGCTTCCCACCGTGGGCTCCGCGCCGGATATCCCTTACGGGGGCAGGAGCAAGTATTGGTCCTGAGAATCCTGAGCCGATTATCAGGATGGCTCAGAAGGCGCAAAGCCGTTGCGCGTAGCCGGTGGAGAAGCACCTTGAATTTTTGGGGTACACGGGGATAGGAGTATTCCTTGCCCCTCTCCTGAGCCCCAAGCCGGCGTTGAGGCGTAGGCTCGTCATGCTGACGGACTCAGGATCGGCAGGTCGAGTGTGGAGTGCTCGTCGAGCTTGAGGACGAACGTTTCCTCAGGCGGCCCGTATCGCTCGAAGCAGGCCGCGTCGTGGCCGCTCAGCGCGACCCGGATCTTGTGGCCCGCCCTGATCATCGCGGCCACGGGCAGGAGCCCCACGGCAAGATGAAGGTCCTCCCCCGGCGTGACCGCCAAGCGGTGAGCCCTGGCGAAGCTCCGGGGCACCCCGAGCCGTGAGGGCTCGGACGGTGCGGTCGTCGCGCGGTGGACGAAGCGCAGGCTGCCTTCCGTCAGGTAGGTCACCTCACCCTCCGGCGCGACGTCCTCGAGATAGGCGTAGAGCGCCCCGTCCGACCCTGACGTGCTCAGGCGCACAGACACCACGGGGAAACCCACGACGTGGAGGTCGGCGGGCAACGGTTCGGAGGTGAACGTCAGCAGGGCCCTGTCCGCCCTCTGGCGATCGGGATATGCCGGGCCCAGGCCGAGGTCGACGGCGAGCCATCGGTTTGTGGGACCCGTCGACGCCACGGAATGCGTTGCGTACCGCACGTCTGTCGCCGGCCCGGGCCTCCTTCCCAGCCGTCCCGGGGAAGCGAGGTACCAGGTCTGCACCTCTGCATCCGCTGGAGGCCAGGAGTCGAGCGACTGCCACCGATCGGTCCCGAGCGTGCCGAAGGTCAAGCTGCACTTGCCATCGGGCCTTTCCCCACGCTCGACGTACCTGGTGAAGAACTCCGCCAGCCGGCGGTCCTGGCTCTCGGGCGAGAGCGGGTTGCCGTTCAGCGTTCCACTTGGCCGGAGCGTGTCGGCGAAGGTACCGCCGCCGTGGCCCCAGGGACCGATCTCGACCTCCTGGTGGTTGGCGAAGGTGGCGAACCGGCGCAGCGCCCCAGCGGCGAAGCCAGCGTCCAACCACCCGGCACGGATCAGCATGGGCACGCCCGCAGCCTCGATCTTCTGTCGCGCGCTGGCGGGCGTGGTGGCCGCCCAGTCGAGGTCGGCCACGCGGTCGTCGCTGAAGAGGGCCAGGCTCCACAGCTTCTGCATGTCCACGTTGCGCTGGTGGTCGTGGATCGCCGCCTCGAGCAAGGCCGGGCCCTCCTGCCCGTCCACCGGCTTGACCGGCGGCGGCGGCGGGAGCTCCTCGGTTCGCAGGCCGGTGAGCTCCGACAGCCGCTCGACTGCCCCTGCGACGCCGTCCTTGATCTGGCTCTCGCACATCCACCGAGCGAACCGGCCGCTGGTGGCGCACCCTCCGGGATAGAACAGCTCGCGGTACGGATCGACCGGGCTGAACAGAGCGGCGACGGCGACCACGTGGGGGTTGCCCACGCTGGCAACCAGCTCGGCAGCCTGGCCTTCGTACGACGTGCCGTAGATACCAACCCGCCCGTTGGACCACGGTTGCGCGGCGACCCAATCGATGAGCTCGCTGTAGTCGGCGATCTCGCGGGGCCCGAGTTCGCTGGTGCGCGAGCCGAACGACACGCCCGTGCCGCGGGCATCGGCGACGACCAGCGCGAACCCGGCGCTGGTCCAGAGTTCACCTGCAGCCCGGTTGCTGTCCGCCTCTGGATCGGGACTCGGCGGCTGCTCGGCCCGGTGGTAGCGGGTGGCCCGGAACGCGGTGCCAACGCGCTCGCCTCGCGCGATGCGCTCGACCGGCAGCCACACGTCGATGGCCAGTCTGACGCCGTCGCTGACGGGCACGTACAGGGACTGGAGGCGCTGCGTCGAGTGGATCGTCATGGAATCGACTCTGCCACCGACGCGAGCGCCTGAGGCGGAGCGTCACTCGTCCGATCGACCACGCGGCTGTTTCAGCAGGCAGCCGCACAGGTAGCGTCCGGCCTGGCGGTGGCGCGAAGCGGGGCGGCCCCGGTGACTGTCCTCTCGGACACGACGGCGCCGACCCGGTCGTGCCCTGGGCCGCAGGGCTGGCGTTGATCCGGGCCGGCCTGGCGACGCTGGTCTGGCGGCGCCGAAGCGTCATCGTGTACCGGCGGTCGCGGTGAGCCGCGCGCCCAGCTGACGGCGGGACGGGCAAGTCGTGGGCCTCGAGGAGGCGGGCATCATCACCGGGTAACGCTAAGTCACCCGCGGCGGGAGTGTACTAAGCTTGAGTGGTGGCAGCTCGAACCAAGCTCAGGCGCCGGCGCGGCTACACCCGCCTGTCTGGGAAGCGGCAGGTCACCCTCCCCCTCGCCGCCATTGAGGCGATGGGCCTCGAACCGGGGGCCGAACTCCGGGTCGACGCGGTGGGTGGGCAGATCATCCTCACCCCGGAGGAGGGGCTCACCGCGCGCCGAGAACGCGCCATCCGCCTGGCTGCGGGAGCCCTCACCGGGCTTTACGAGCCCGGTTATCTCGACCAACTACGCGACGAGTGGCGCTGATCGTCGTCGACGCGAGCATCCTGATCGCGTTGCTCGACTCCAACGACAATCTGCACCCGGCCGCTACCGCCGCCCTCTTGGCGCATGCGGGGGATGACCTGACCATCCCTGCGTCTGCGTACTCTGAGGCGCTGGTCCGGCCGGCGCGCGCCGGCCGCCTGGCCGAGGCAACGGCCGTCGTGGGGAGCCTTCTCCTGGCAGTGGCCCCGCTCACCGAGGCAATCGCGGAGGAGGCTGCGGTTCTCAGGGCGCGCCGCCAGGGGCTGAGGCTCCCTGACGCCCTCGTCATCGCCTGCGGCACCTCCCTGAACGCCGACCGCATCCTGACCGGGGATGTGCGCTGGCGTCACCTCGCCTCCTCGGTCGAGGTGGTCCTCTGAGGGAAGGGCCGGCGAGGGGGTCCAGGAGGCGCAAGCGACTGCAACCCCAGCGTCATCCTGGTGCAAGAACCTGAAACCTGACTTCCGCAGAATGTGGGCAGAAACCGCCAGGTAGCGGGGCAGTTTCGTATTCGGAGAGGGGCTGCGGGGGCCTCCCAGAGCTGAAGATCTGTAGTAACACGACTAGCCCATATTCCTTCGGTATACAGGGATGGATGGTAATATGGGTGGGCATGTACCTGAGAGAGACCCGGCGCCGGAACCGCGACGGCAGTGAGGTCGCCTATCTGGCTCTGGCCCACAACGAGCGGGACCCCGAGACCGGCGTCTCCAAGGCTCAGATCATCCACAACTTCGGGCGTGCCGACGAGGTCGATCGGGACGGGCTCGCCCGGCTGGTGCGATCGATCAGCCGGTTCTTGGATCCGGTCGAGGCGGTGGCCGCCACCGCCTCGGGCGAGGTGGATCTCCTCGATGCCCGCCCCCTGGGCACCGCCTGGGTGGCGGACCGCCTGTGGGAGCGCCTGGGCATCGGCCAAGCCATCCTTGCGACCGTCGACCAGCGCTCGGGCCTGGGTCGGCCGGTCGATGCCGCGCTGGTCGAGAGGGCGATCTTCGCCATGGTCGCCAACCGGCTGTCGCCCCAGCCGCTGTCCAAGCTGGCCGGCTGCACCTGGGTCCGGGAGCGGGTCTTCATCGAGGGGCTGACGGAGGTCAGCGAGGACACCTGCTACCGGGCGATGGACGTCTTCCTCGGCGTCATCGCCGAGCTGCAGCAGGCGGTGTTCTTCTCGGTGGCCAATCTGCTGAACCTCGAGGTCGACATCCTGTTCTTCGACACCTCGTCGACGTACTGGGAGACGGAGTCCACCGACGACGCCCTGCTCGACGAGCACGAGGACACCGACGAGGGCGGCCGGGCCGTGGAGCGAGCCTGGCGAACCCACGGCCATAGCAAGGACCACAGGCCTGACTTGCCCCAGGTGGTGGTCGGCATGGCCGTCACCCGTGAGGGGATCCCGGTCCGAGTGTGGACCTTCCCCGGCAACACCTCGGACCAGGTGTTGATCCGCACCGTCAAGGACGACCTGCGGGAGTGGAACCTCAGCCGGGTGATCTGGGCCCTGGACCGGGGCTTCACCTCGGCGGAGAACCGCCGCTACCTGCAGCGGGCCGGCGGGCACTACATCATGGGCGAGAAGCTGCGAGGGGACTCCGCCGAAGCCGCCGCCGCCCTGGCCCGCCCCGGCCGCTACCACCCCGTGGCCGGCAACCTCCGGGTCAAGGAGGTCCGCGTGGATGACGGCACCGCCCGGGATCGCTTCGTCATCTGCCACAACCCGGAAGCCGTCCTCCGCGACCAGACGGTGCGCGACCAGATCGTGGCCCGCCTCCGCCAGCTCATCGACGGCTCCGACACTCTGCCGGCCCGGAAGCGGGCGGAGTTGGCCGGCTCGCTGAAGACCAAGCCGGCCTTCAACCGTTTCCTGCGCACCACCGCCGGCGGGCTGCTGCGCGTCGACCAAGCCGCGGTGCGCCGCGACGCCCACTTCGACGGCAAGTTCCTGCTGCGCACCAGCGATGAGACCCTCTCCGCCGCCGACATCGCCCAGGGCTACAAGGGCCTCTACGAGGCCGAGCGCGGCTGGCGCGACCTCAAGACCACCCTCGACCTGCGCCCGGTCTATCACCGCCGAGAGGACCGCATCCGCGCCCATGTGCAACTCCAGTGGCTGGCCCTGCTGCTGCTCCGGGTCGCCGAGACCAAGGTCGGCGACACCTGGCGCAACATCCGCAACGAGCTGGAGCGCCTGCAGCTGGTCACCCTGGCCACCCGCGAAGGCAACGTCGCCCAGCGCACCGAGCTCACCGGCCGGCAGAGGGCCATCCTCACCGCCCTCGAGCTACCCGAGCCACCCCGCTTCTACGACTTCACCCCGGCTGCCGAGTAGCCCCTCCCGCCTCGGCTGGGCCTGTAGTAACACGCCTCATCGGCCCCCGGCGCGGCGATCTCCGTGTTCTGACACCACTTTCGGCTACTTTGCCTGCCCACATTCTGCGGAACTCAGGTGAAAGATGCTGGCCACCGCCGCTGGATGGGCCAATTTCGAATATGCAACCGCTCCCACTTGGGCCAACGTCTTGGTGAGGCGTAGGTCGTGGGCCCGATTCCCACCTTGGGCTCCGCGCGGGAAGTGGCTTCTGCGGCAAGGTGAGGGCTTGGTCCTGATAACCCGGAGATGATTATCACAGGAGGCAGCTGCTCGAGAGTGTCGCCCTGGGCCAGGCGGTGGCGCTTCTTCCGGCATCGGTGAGCCGAAACCGGCGCCCCGATCTCGCTTACCCTCTCGTCCGGGACGCCCCCATGACCGCGTTGGTGGTCGCGTGGCCTGAGGTTTCGGCCTCCCGCGCCGTGGCCGCGTTCGTGCGGGCTGCGCTGGGCGCCGCCGAGGAGACGCCGGAAGAGAAGCGGTCGGCCTGAGATTCTGGAGCTTATGCAGCTTTGGCGCGCCGTTGGCGTCGGGGAGCCGAGCCTTGCTCGTTTGGGGCGGCGGGCCGCAGGGCGGTGCATGAGGCAGGCATCATCGACCTCATCGGCGATGAGCTCGTCGCATGGCATCGGTTCGCGCGACGAACTCCGTCGAGGTCAGCACCGGTATTCCTCGCCACGGGGACATCTCGAGGAGGTCGGTGTCGTCGCTCACGATCAGGACCGACCCGCTCGCCGCGGCACATTCGAGAATGCGGTTGTCCTCGTGATCGCGGCAGTCGGCGACGTTCCCAGCGGGCGTGATCAGCCCGCCACCCGAGGCGTCTGCGATCTCGATCAGCAGACCGACGTACTCCTCAGCTCGGTCCGTCTCCCATCCGAAGCCGTTGGGGGGGTGGCCGGTGAGGACCCTGAGGACGTTGGCCAGAATGTGCTCGCTCAGCCAGAGGCCGAACTCTCTGCCATCGTTGAGGATGCCAACGACG
>JAJZMD010000078.1 GCA_021803085.1 Actinomycetes bacterium | reverse complement strand
GAATGAGGCCGTCCCGGGACTTGGCCCCTTCGACGGGCCCGGCCACTCGCCCATGTCGGCACCCGAGACCACCGAGCTCGCCGGCGCCATCACCTCCCTGCTCGCAGACCCGGGCCCCGTCGTCGTCGGGGCCGCCCCCGGGGCGAGCTGCATCGGCCCGGTCTACGAGCTCGCCTTCGAGCTCGACCACCTTCTCCGGCGCCGCAGCCACCGCCACCAGGTCCCGATCACCGTCCTCACCCCCGAGCCGTTCCTCGGCCACATGGGCATGGGCGGTGCCGGCACGATCCGCCACCTCCTCGAAGGAGCCCTCGAAGAGCGCGACATCACCTACCGCACCTCGGTAGCGATCACGAGGATCACCGACGAAGCCGTCGAAGCCGAGGGTCTTCGCCCCACGCCGTCGGTCTGCTCGATCGTCATCCCGCCCCTCGCCGGCGTCGAGGCCGTCGCCACGAGCCCAGGGCTCTCCAACCCGAAGGGCTTCGTCCCCGTCGACGACCACTACCGCCACCAGGCCGCAGACGGCGTCTACGCCGTCGGGGTGGCCGTCGCCCTCCCCCCGGCCGGCGAGACCCCCGTGCCGGTCAACTTCCCGAAGACCGGGCACATGACCGAGCAGATGGCCGACATCGCCGCCAGGGACCTCGCGGCGCGCATCGACGGGCGAGAAGGCGAGACCGCGGAGCTCTCCGCGCGCTGCGTGCTCGACATGGGCGACCGGGGCGCCTATATGGCCGTCGACCCCGTGCGCCCGCCGCGCAACCGGATCCCGACGGTGTCCGAGGGACGCCGGTGGCTCTACGCCAAGCAGGCCTTCGAGCGCGCCTACCTCGCCACCGCCCGCCGGGGACGCCGCATGCCCACGACGCTCGGGTGGTGAGCGTGCGGGAGCGCGCCGGTGCCAGCCTGCCCAAGGTCGCAGAGCTGCTGGTCGTCTGTGCCCATCCCGACGACGAGTCCTTCGGCCTCGGCGGCGTGCTCGGGGCCTTCGTGGACCAAGGGGCTCGGGTCCGCGTGCTGTGCCTCACCCACGGGGAAGCCTCCACCCTCGGGGAGGGCGTTGCGCTCGGCGAGCGTCGAGCACAGGAGCTGGAAGCTGCCGCCAGTGCGCTCGGCGTCCACGGCGCCAGGCTGCACGCCTACCCCGACGGGCACCTCACCGAGGTGGCAGTCGGGGAGCTGGTGGCACGCATCGCCGAGGAGGCTGGCGACGCCGAGCTCCTGCTCGCCTTCGACGTGGGCGGGATCACCGCCCACCCAGACCACATCCGTGCCACCGAGGCGGCCCTCGCGTTCGGGACGGACCGGCGCCTGCCCGTGCTCGGCTGGGCGCTGCCCGAGGAAGTAGCCGCCCAGCTCAACGCCGAGCTCGGCACCAGCTTCGTCGGGCGGCGACCCGACGAGCTCGACCTCATCGTCGCGGTGGACCGAGCCCGGCAGCGGACGGCGATCGCCTGTCACGCCAGCCAGTCCACCGACAACCCCGTCCTTTGGCGACGCCTAGAGCTCCTCGGTGACGCGGAGCACCTCCGGTGGTTGCTCCCGCCACCGAAGGCCCGGACGACGTGAGCAAAGCCGACCCGAGCGACCCCGCCAGCGCTCGAGGCCACCACTCGGGGCCCCGCACGACCCGCTCGTGGCGGGCTCCCGCCCCAGCCGGTCGCTCAGCGAGCATCGCTGCACCGCTCGGGATGCTCGGGCTGCTGGCCGTGCAGTTCCTGCTGGGCATGGCGCTCAACCTGTACGTGACGGTTCCCCCCTTCGGCGCCGGCATGGCCGCGATGATGCGCACCGGGCCGCTCGTGATGATGCACATGATGCTCGGGATGGTCCTCGCTGGTGGCGCACTGCTCGCGCTCGCGATGGCGCTCCCGTGGGGACGGCGGGCCGTCGGCTGCGCCGCCGCTGGCCTTGCGGGCATCCTCGTCGCCGGGCTCGGCGGTCTGCTCTTCCTCCTGGGCGGCCAGACCAGCGGCGCCTCCTACCTGATGGCAGTCGGCTTCCTCGTCGCCGTTGCCGGCTACGTCGCCGAGATCGTCACCGTCAGGTGAGGCCTGTGACAGCGCCATGCCCTGCACCGGCGGCAGGCGACAGGCGACGACTGACCACACCTCGCGTCGACAAGGTGCGCGACAGCGAGGCGCAGCCGCAGTGCCACCGCGCCCCGTGGGACATTCGGCGCCACCCGGGTGACCGGGGGGGGTTCAGGCGGGCGGGTACCCGATGCCGGCGAGCGTCGAGCGCAGCGCCTCGGGGCTCGTCTCGGCGGCGTCGTAGTCGAGGCGGACGCGCTGGGTACCGACGTCGACGACCACCCGGCGCACACCGGGAGCCGCTCCGAGATCATGCTCGATGCTGCGCCTTCAGTGCTCGCAGGAGATGTCGGGGGCGGTGACCTCGAGAGTGCTCATGTTCTGCTCCTTGGGGTAGTTGTTCGTCACGGCGTCGTGGTCAGCGGGATGGGCCGGCAGCACTCAGCCAGTTGCGGCAGCGAGGCGATGCTCGCGGGGGCTCGGCGCGGGCTCGCCCCGGCCAAAGCGCCGCAGGCGGAGCGCGTTGGTGACGACGCTCACCGAGCTCGTCGCCATGGCGAGGGCGGCGAACATCGGCGGCAGGACGCCGAACGCGGCGAGGGGGACGAGCACGAGGTTGTAGCCGAACGCCCAGCCGAGGTTCTGCCAGATGACCCTGCGGGTTGCCCGCGACAGGGCGATCGCGTCGGCGACCGCGCCGATGTCGCCGTGGACCAAGGTGATCTCGGCAGTGGCCATGGCCACGCCCGTGCCGCTGCCGACGGCGATGCCGACGTCGGCCACGGCGAGCGCCGGAGCGTCGTTGATGCCGTCGCCGACCATGGCGACCGGCCCGAGCTCTGCGTGGAGCTCGCGGACCAACGCCGCCTTGTCCTCGGGACGCAATCCGGCGCGCACCTCGTCGACGCCGGCCTCGGCGCCGATCGCTTCGGCCACCTCGGCCCGGTCGCCGGTCGCCACCACCACCACCAGCCCCTCGGCGCGAAGCCTCGCCACGCCGGCCGCCGCGTCGGGACGGAGGGGATCGGCGATACCGAGGACGAGCCGAGCCTCGCCGTCGACCGCCACCGCGACCGGGGTGAGACCTCGGGCGGCGAGCCGCTCACCCGCGTCGTAGACCTCGTCGTTTCTCGCGAGGGTGGACCCGGCGCTGCTCGCAGCGACGGGGCGTCCAGCGCCACGCCCGGTGACCCAGTCTAGCGAGCCCACCTGCACCCGGCGGCCGCCGACCACGGCCTCGACGCCAGCGCCGGCGACGACCTCGACCTCGCTCGCCCGGTGGCCCACAACCTCAGGCCCTCTTCCGTATTCGACGGCGGCAGCCTGCACGGCCCGGGCGAGGGGATGCTCGGACGCTGCCTCCACGGCAGCGGCCAGCGACAGCGCAACCGCGGTCTCCTCCTCGCCGGTGCCGCCGAGGCTGACGAGCTCGACGACCTCGGGCCGCCCGAGGGTCAAGGTCCCGGTCTTGTCGATGACGACGGCACCGAGGCTGCGGATGCGCTCGAGGACCTCCCCGCCCGAGACGAGCAGGCCGAGCTCGGCGCCGCGCCCGCTGCCCACCATGACCGCGACCGGCGTCGCCAGTCCCAGCGCGCACGGGCACGCCACCACGAGCACCGCCACCGCCGGGATGAGCGCAGCGGTGAGGCCGTGGCCACTCGCCAACCAGCCCGAGAAGGTCGCCGCTGCGATGACGAGGATCACCGGGACGAACACCGAGGACACCCGGTCAGCCAAGCGCTGCGCCTTGGACTTCTCGAGCTGGGCGCGCTCGACGAACGCCATGATCCGGGCCAGGGTGGAGTCTGCCCCGGCTCTCGTCACCCGCACGTGCAGCGGCCCGAGCCCGTTCACCGTGCCGCCGGTCACCTCGTCGCCGTCGGCTTTCCGCACGGGGATGCCCTCGCCGGTGATCATCGACTCGTCGACGGCGCTCGAACCCTCGACCACGACCCCGTCGGCCGGAAGGGCTTCGCCGGGGCGGACGAGCACCACGTCGCCTGGCCGCAGCGCCTCGACCACAACGTCGATGCTCTCGGTCCCCGGGCCGGCGGGCGCGCCCGCCCGGGCAAGCAGGTGGGCTCGGCGGGGCGTGAGCGAGGCGAGCGACTCGATCGCCTCCCCGGCACGGCCCCGGGTGAGGACCTCCAGGTACTTGCCGACGGAGATCAGCGTCACGATCACCGCTGCCACGTCGTAGTAGGTCGACCTGGTCGAACCTGCTGCCGTCGCCACGAGGGAGTAGGTGAATGCGACACTCGAGCCGAGCGAGACGAGGGTGTCCATGTTGGCAGCGCGGTGGCGCAGGGTCCGAAGCGCTCCCGCATGGAAGCCGGCACCCACCCAGGCGAACACCGGCAGCGTCAAGGCCAGTTGCAGATAGCGCGACCAGCTTGCGGCCCCGAAGCCGTAGGCGAGGACGAGGACCGCCACGCTCCCCACCGCGCCGACCACCAGCTTGACCCGGCGGCGCCGGAGGTCTGCGGCGCGCCGGGCGCGACGGGCCGCAGCCTCCTCGGCCGGATCCGGCGCCGTGACCGCAGGCGTCGCCGTGTACCCGGCCGACTCGACCGCTGCCACCAGCGCGGCGACCTCGACGTCGGCCGCGCCCGAAAGCTCAACCTCGGCCGACTCGGTGGCGAGGTTCACCCGGGCCGCTGCCACGCCCTCCACGCCCGCCAGGGCGCGCTCCACCCGGCGCACGCACGAGGCGCAGGTCATGCCGCCCACCTCCAAGCGGAGCGAGCCGTGGCCGTCGCCGCAACGTCCCGGGGAGACCGCAGGCGGCGCCACGCGGTAGCCGGCCGCCTCGACTGCCGCAACGAGGGCGGCCCGTTCGACCGGTCGCCCTTCGGCGAGCTCGATCGCGGCCGACTCGGTGGCGAGGTTCACCCGGGCCCCCGCAACACCCTCGACGCCTGCGAGTGCGCGCTCCACCCGGCGCACGCACGAGGCGCAGGTCATGCCGTCGATCGACAGCTCGACGGTCGCCTGCCCGCGATCGGTCGTCGCCTGGCTCATCTTCCGCTCCTCCTCACTGGATCAAGCCTGCAGCAGCCGGCCAATCGCGTCGGCGGCCTCCTTCACCTTGGCCGCCCCCTCGGGGCCGCCCGCTGCGGTGGCATCGGCGACGCAGGTCCCGATATGGCCTTCGAGCAAGCCGAGCGCCACGGCGTGCAGCGCCTTGGTGGCGGCGGTGACCTGGGTCAGGATGTCGATGCAGTAGCGGTCCTCCTCCACCATCCGCTGCAGGCCGCGCACCTGGCCCTCGATCCGTCGCAGGCGCCTCAGGTAGTCCTCCTTGTTGGCGCTGTAGCCGTACGCCATGGCACCTCCACCTCGACGCGTCAGAGTTACTATACCCCTGCATGGTATATGCGCCGACGCGCTCATCGGTTGCCTCGACGAGGACAAGGGCTGCTCGGCGACGGTCCGGGTACCGGGACGGCGGCGAGGAGGACGTGAGCCGCCTGTTCATCCGCACCGCCTAGCGCCTGGGCTGAAACCTGGAAGAGATCGCCGAGATCCTCGCAGGAACGAGGCGAGCGTCCCTGCGACGACGCGCTGTCGGTTCTCGACGCTCAAGTGGCCGATGTCGACCGGCGCCTGGGAGAACTGGTGGTGCTGCCGCGCCGAGCTCGTAGCCCTGACGACAAAGGCCGACCGGCTGCCGGCCGAAGAAGGGAGCTACTGCCGGATCGTCGAGCACGCCACGATGGCCGCATCGGCTCCATGTGCGCTGCGGGGCTTGCGGCAGTGAGCGGCTGGCGCTCGGACGCGACAAACGAGCACAACAAGCACGTAGGCCCCATGTGGGCCCGGTGTTGCGGCCACCGCGGCCTGGGGCGAGCCGGCAGTCTCTGGCGGTGCTCCTCGGCGCTTGTCGGCCGAGTTGTGCCCTTCACAGATTCTCGGATAAAGTCGACCTAGTTAGTCAGGTATTGGCAGCGACCCGAGGAGGCTGCGATGGCGAGCACCACCGAGACCACGTCTGCGCATGCAGGCACCGCAGGGCAGATCCGCACCGAGGCGGGACCTCCAAAGACCCTCGAACGCCTCGCCATCGTCGTGCGCGAGGGTGCCTACGACCGGGTGCTCACCCCGCTCGCCTTCGCCTACCTGGCCGCTGCCAGCGGTGCGCAGGTCGATCTGCTGTTCGTCAACTGGGCGGTGCGAGCGGTCATGCAGGGCGAAGCGGACCGCTTGCCGATGTCGGCCGAGCACGCCGACGAGGGTGACTACGTGCGCCGCCAGGTCGAGCTTGCAGGTCTGCCCGCCCAGATCCCCCAGCTCGTGGCGGCAGTCAAGCAGAGCGGCAAGGTCGCCATCTACGTCTGCAGCCTCGCCGCCCAGATCTTCGGAGCGACGAGGGAGAACCTCCTGCCGGAGGTCGACGAGATCGTGGGCGCTACGTGGTTCCTGACCGATCGGGTGCTGGCGGCCGACACCACCCAGTACTTCTGAGCTGCCTATGCCTGGCCAGCGGCTGCCACTCCCTTGAGGACGCGGTGGCCGACGACTACACAGCTTCGATTCGCGAGTGAGCGAAAAGCGAGGGACCGCGTGTCACCAGAAGGGATCTCTGCCAAGCCCGTCGTGCCAGCTCTCGTCGTGGATGCCTCGGGCCGGTTCTGCCCCGGACCGGTTATCGATGCGAGGGACGCCGCCCGACAGGTGGCGCTCGGTGAGGTGTTCGAGCTCATCACCACTGACCCGGGCAGCTGGCGCGACATTCCGGCATGGTGCCGGAACACCGGCAATGCGCTCTTGGTGGCGGAGGCG
>JAJZMD010000171.1 GCA_021803085.1 Actinomycetes bacterium | reverse complement strand
TGCCAGAAGCTGGGGCGGGCGACGAGGTCGCTGTCGCGGACCGCGGCGTGGAGGGCGACGACGTGGCCGAGGTAGGAGAACCCGGCGGCCTGGGCGAGGTCGACGGTGAGGGCGGCGAGGTCGATCAGGCGCCCGGCGCGGCGCATGTTCTTGGTGACGGTGACGAGCAGCCCGCCGGGGCGCAGCACGGCGTGGCAGGCGGCGTAGATGTCGGCCATGGCCTGCTCGTAGGCGTGGCCGCGGGCGTGGCCGAGGTTGGCCCGGTCGGTCGAGTAGTTGAGGGTGGCGGTGTCGCAGAGCCGTCCACCGGCGACCCAAGCTTTGCGGTCGATCACCCCGGCGTCGCAGGCGTACGGCGGCGAGATGACGACCAGGTCGACCCGGCCGACGAGGTCTCCGAGGATCTTGGGTAGGTGCCGGGCGTCGCCCTGGTGCACTTCGGTGAGGCGGCGCCGGTCGGCTTCGAGGAGGCGGTCGAGGTTGGCCCGGGCGAGGTGGACCCAGGCGGCTTCGAGCTCGACGCCGACCGCCCTGCGGTCGAGGAGGCCGGCCTCGACGATGGTGGTGCCGATGCCGCACATCGGGTCGCAGACGAGCTGGCCGGGGGCTGAGTACTCGGCGACGATCCGTGCCGCCAAGGCGGGGAGCATCTTGCCGGGGTGGCGGGCGGAGTCGGGGTGGTAGCGCCCGGCGCGCTGGTACTGGGCCGAGGTCTGGGCGACCGGCCAGAGCGCCAACGGCACCGGTGCGGCAGGCGACGGACGGGACGGGTGGGGGGTGCTTTGGGGGTTGATGGCCATGGGCTTGCGCCCCGGGCCGGAAAGTTCACGCCGATATGAACCGGCAGCGAACCCCGCTTTGGCGACAAATCCCCTTCCGGTGCCCTTGCGCTTGAGGTCCTCGGCGAGACCGAGGTAGGTCCTCCAAAGCCAAAGCACCACCGAGCTAGGAGGACCCCGATGCCCACCACGACCACAACCACCACCACGACGACCGAGGCGGTGCTCGCCGCGCTCGGCTCCGGGCCGGCCTCGGCGGCCGGGGTCGCAGAGGCGGCCGGCATCGGCCGCTCCACCGCCACCAAGATCCTCGGCGGCCTGGCGGCCAGCGGGCAGGTGGAGCGCACCCCCGGCGGCCGTGACGGTGCCCGGCGCCTACCCGACCGCTGGGCTCTACCCGCGACCCCAGAAGACCCCGACCGGTCCGCCGGGGACCGCGGCGAGCCCCAGGGCACGGCGTCGCCCCGCTTGGGCAAGGGCGAGCTGACCGGAATGGTGGCCGCCTTCTTGCGCAACAACGCCGGGGAGCACTCTCCGTCGGCAGTAGCCAGGGCGCTCGGCGGGCGCAGCGCCGGGGCGGTTGGCAACGCGCTCGGGCGCCTCGTCGCCTCGGGCGACGCCACCCAGACCAGCGACCGCCCGAGGCGCTACCGGGCAGCCGCCAGCTGACCCAACGCAGCACCCTGAAGAATTTTCTTGGCGGGCGCCCGATGACGCCGGAGGACGAGTGGCACCACGTCCATCAGGGCGTTGAGCTGGGAGAACGCGGCGGTCCATCAGGTTTCCATCAGCCCTGATGGACCGGGCGGCCTTGCTCCATCACCCCTGATGGAGTGCCTGTCTGATGGAGTTCTGCTGGAAACCTGATGGAGCGCCCGTGGCGCGATGGCGGCCCCTTCGAGCAAAGGAGCCGCCGATGCCACCACTCCGCCGTCCGTCCGAGCCGTCCCCGTTCGCCGCCTTGGAGCGGGCCTTCGCCGTCCTTTGCGTCGAGCCTCGCCCGCTGGCCTTGGACGGCGCATCGGTCGCCGGGCTGCCCGCCCGGGCCATCCCACTGGGCGAGCTGAAGGCCCGGCTGTTGCACCCCTCCACGCCCTATGTGACCCGGGACGCGGCGATCGGGGTGTTGATCGCCCGCGCCAAGGCCGAGGGCGGGGCGTGGACGGTGGGCTTGGCGGGAGTGCTGCTGCCGGGGATGCGCCGGGCGCTCGAGCCGCTGGTCGAGGCGTGCCCGGACCGCCAGGCCGACCTCGAGGCCCAGATGCTGGTCGGGTTCCTCGCCGCGCTGGCCCGCTGCTCCCCGGAGCGGCCAAGGCCGGCGGGGTTCCTGTGCGGCCGGGCGTATGACGCGGCCAAGCAGCTGGTGCGCACCGAGCTGGCCGAGCGGGCCCGCCCCGCACACCGGCCGATCTCGGCCGAGCCTCCCAAGCCGTGGGGCCACCCCGACTTCGTGTTGGCCCGGGCCGTCGCCCAAGGGGTGATCTGCGCCGACGACGCCGAGCTGATCGGCGCGACGCGCCTCGGGGAGATGACCCTGGCCGAGGCGGCCCGGGCGTGGGGCCTTTCGTACAAGGCGGCAGAGCGGCGCCGCCAGCGGGCCGAGGTCGCTTTGGTCGCCTGGATCTCGCAAGGTTTCCGACCCGGGTTTGTCGCCGATCGGGGTGTTCCTGCCGGTTCTAAGGGTGCGGGTCGACCACGGCAGGGTCGCCGCCCCCAGCAGCGGCCGGAAGGTCACGCCACCGCATCTCCGCCGCCTGACAGCGAAAGGAGGTAACACGCCCCGCTGGCCGGCGGAGGCCCTGCCCGACCCGACACCACCAACACGCCGCCCACCAGCACGCCACCTGTCGTCTCGAAGGAGGAGAACCCACGAAACGCACCATCCCCACCGTCTCTGACCGCACCACACCCAGCCCCACCACCCGGACCCTTTCCGCCCACGTCGGGCACGCGCTCGTCGCCCTCGGGCTCCTGGTTGTGGCCGGCGTGGTCCTGGCCCCGCCCGCCTTCGCCGCCACCGGCTCGGCCCCGAGCCTGAACGGGGTGATCAGCTCGCTGCAGGTGTGGCTGGTCGGGATCCTGGCCGGACTGGCCACGCTGTTCTTGACCATCGGCGGGATCCGCTACCTGACCGCCGGCGGCGATCCGGCCGAGGTGGAACGGGCCAAGACCGCCCTCAAGTCGGCGGCCATCGGCTACGCCCTGGCCGCCCTGGCCCCGCTGCTGGTCTCCATCTTGCAGTCGGTCGTCGGCTGATGACCCGCCCTGTCGCCCTCCGCCCTGTCACCCGCCGACCGGTCACGTCGCGCCGTCGCCATGTCATGGGGCTCGGGCTGCTCGGCGCCCTGGGCGCCGCCGGGTTCCTGGCCGTGGTGCTCTTGGGAGCCGGGCGAGCTGCTGCCGCTCCCGCTCCCCGAGACATTGCGACCCTGGCCGCGACGACCGGCACCGACGCTGCGACGCGAACAGTGCAGCCGACGGCGAGCGGGTTGACGGCGGGCAATGCGTCAGCGGCACAGAGCGGATCGACGGCGGGCGGGTCGACGGGAGGCGGTTCGACGGCGGGCAGCGGGACGGCACCGCCGGGGATCGGGGTCGGCCCGAACCTGTCGGGCGGCGCGCCGGCTGGGGCACCGGGGCCGTCGGTCTCCGCGGGGAGCGGACAGAGCTGCGGGTTCTTCAACGTCACCTGCCATGTCACCTCGGCCATCGACGGCTGGTTCCGCGACCTGGTCACCTCGGCGCTCAACCCGGTCCTGGCGCTCTTGGGCCGCACGGTGCTCGCCACCCCCGACGTGACCGGCGGGAAGGTGGGCCTGATCTGGGGGGTCACCGCCGGGATCGCCAACGCCTTGGTGGTGCTGCTGGTGCTGGCCGGCGGGGCGGTGGTCATGAGCCACGAGACCCTCCAGACCCGCTACGCCGCCAAGGACATCGCCCCCCGGGTGGTGGTGGCGGTGATCGTCGCCAACGCCTCCCTGGCGCTGGTCGGCCTGGCCATCCCGGCCGCCAACGCCGTCTCGCAAGCCCTGCTCGGCAACGGGGTGAACCCCGGCCAGGCGACCGCGGCGATGCGCCAGCTGGTCGTCACCCCGCTCGGTGCCGGCGGGATTTTCTTGGTGTTGCTCGGCCTGGTCGCAGCCGTCCTCGCGCTGGTGCTGCTCGCCACCTACGTGATCCGCGTCGCCATGCTGGTGCTGCTCGTCGCGGTCGCCCCGCTGGCGTTGATCGGCCACGCCCTACCCCAGACCGAGGGCGCGGCGCGGCTGTGGTGGCGAGCGCTGGCCGGGTTGTTCGCCATCCAGCTCGGCCAGTCCCTGGTGCTCATCTGCGCCCTGAAGGTGTTCTTCACCCCGAGCGGGCCGGGCACCTTGGGACTCTCCGCGTCGGGCGGGCTCGTCGACGTGCTCGTCGCCGTGTGCCTGCTGTGGGTGCTGGTCCGCATCCCCGCCTGGGTGTCGCGGGCCGTCTTCGGCGCCGGACGCAGCTCGGGGGTTGCCAAGGCGTTCAAGGTGGCGTTCATCTACAAGGCCGCCCGGGCCGGGCTGGCGGCCCTGGCATGACCGGCCGCCCCACCACCTCCGGCCACCGCGCCGAGAGCGAGAACCGGGTGCAGATCACCGCCGATGTGGACCGGCCCGACAAGATCCTCCTCGGGCTGACCGCCCGCCAGCTCGCCATCCTGGCTGTCCCCGCCCTCGGCCTGTGGGCGGCCTACGCCCTGGCCCGCCACCACCTGCCCCTTCCTCTCTTCGCGGCCCTCGGCGCGCCGGTGGTCCTCGGGGCGTTCGCGCTGGCGTTGGGGCGCCGTGACGGGCTCGGCTTCGACCGGCTCCTTGGGTTCGCGCTCCGCC
Source organism: Actinomycetes bacterium (assembly GCA_021803085.1). Taxonomy (GTDB): domain Bacteria; phylum Actinomycetota; class Acidimicrobiia; order Acidimicrobiales; family RAAP-2; genus JAJYVT01. The sequence goes on along the minus strand of JAJZMD010000171.1, from coordinate 30,582 downwards.
AGGCGAGGGCGCCGCACCGGCTCGTCCCTGCCCCCGAGGGCGTGACCCCAGCCCCGGCATGGGCGGGACGCGACCCGTCTCCGCCGCCTGCCCCGCTGCGCCTCCCGCCGCGCTCGGTCGGCGACGACGGCACTGTGGACCTCGGGGCGCACGGGGTGGCGCTGGTAGCTGAGGCCCAGACGGTGAGCTTCTCGTTGCGCACCCCGGCCGAACAGCACGCCCTGGTCGTCGCCTTCGGCCGCTACCTGAACAGCCTGGCCGCCCCCCTCCAGGTGGTGGTGCGCTCGGAGCCAGTCGACCTCGGCGCCCGGGTGGCTGAGCTGCGCGCCCAGGCGGGCGGGCTGGCCCACCCCGCCTTGGAGGTCGCCGCGCTGGCCCACGCCGCGTTCGTGGAGGATCTGGCGGCGAGCCGGGACCTGCTCGCCCGCCGGGTGCTGGTGGTGCTCCGTGACCCGGCCGGCGGCACCGACGCCCCCGCCCGGCTGCGCCGCCGTGCCGCGGACGCCGCCACGTCGCTCGCTGCCGCCGGCATCGCCCTCCGGGTCCTCGACACCGCGGCGGCCACTGTCGCGCTCCACGGCGCGTTCGACCCGTGGGCGCCGCCCCGCCCGCCGGGCTTGTCGCCCCCCGACGCGCTGGTCACCGGGCGAGCCATCACCCACGACGGCGCCGCCAAGCCTGCCAGCGCTGCGTCGGCCGCCAACGTGGTCGACACCGCCGAGATCGAGAAACCCGGAGCCGCTCCATGACCGTTCGCCATCGCCACGTCACCCGCCGCCACGCCACCCAACCCGCCGCAGCCGTTGCCAGCGAGGGGGGCGGACTGCTCGGCCCGCACGCGGTCGTGGTCCGCCCCCGCCACCTCGTGGTCGGCGACGGGGTGTGCCGGTCCTTCGCCGTGGTCGGCTACCCCCGCGAGGTCGGCTACGGCTGGCTCGCCCCGCTCTTCGAGCACCCCGGCCGTCTCGACGTGTCGTTGCACGTCGAGCCGATGCGAAACGACCTCGCCGCCGAGCGCCTGCGCCGCCAGCAGGCACGCCTCGAGTCCGCACGGCGGGTCGATGCCGCCAAGGGCCGGCTTGCCGACCCCGGGATCGAGGTCGCCGCGGAGGACGCGGCCGAGCTGTCGTCCCGCCTGGCCCGGGGCCAAGCGAAGCTGTTCCGCCTCGGGTTGTACCTGACCGTTCACGCAACCGACCCCGACGCCTTGGAGGCCGAGTGCGCCCGGGTGAAAGCCCTCGTCTCCTCGCTGCTGCTCGACGCGGTGCCGGCCACCTTCCGCAGCCTGCAGGGCTTTGTCACCACGCTCCCGGTCGGGATCGACAACCTGTCGATGCGCCGGACCCTCGATACCGACGCCCTCTCCGCCGCCTTCCCCTTCTCCGGGGTCGACCTCGCCGGCGCCGGCGGCGTCCTCTACGGCACGACGGTCAGCGGGTCGGGGATCGTGTGCTGGGACCGCTTCGCGCTCGACAACCACAACTCGGTCGTCCTGGCCCGCTCGGGGGCGGGGAAGAGCTACCTGGCCAAGCTCGAAGCGCTGCGGTCGCTGTATGACGGCGTCGAGGTGTTCGTCGTCGACCCCGAAGACGAGTACCGCCGCCTCTCCCACGCGGTCGGCGGCGCCTACCTGCACTTGGGCGCGCCGGGGGTGCGGCTCAATCCCTTCGACCTCGCCCCCGGCCCCGACCCTCTCACCCGGCGGGCCTTGTTCGTCCACACCTTGGTCGCGGTGCTGCTCGGTGAGAAGCCCGACCCGGCCGCCACCGCCGCGCTCGATCGGGGGGTGCTTGCCGCCTACGCCTCGGTCGGGATCAGCGCCGATCCCCGCACCCACGCCCGGCCTGCCCCGACCCTCGCCGACCTCACCAAGGCGCTGGAGACAGACGGCGACCCCGCGGCCACGACGCTGTCGGCCCGCCTCGCCCCGTACGTCACCGGCAGCTACCGCCAGCTGTTCTGCGGGCCGACCACGACGCGCCCCGAGGGCCACCTGGTCGTCATCTCGCTGCGGGACCTGCCCGACGAGCTCAAGGCCGCCGGCACCCTTCTCACCCTCGACGCCGTCTGGCGCCGCGTCGCCGACCCCGCCAACCGCAAGCGGCGTCTGGTGGTGGTCGACGAGGCGTGGCTGCTCATGCGCGACCCAGAAGGCGCCAAGTTCTTGTTCAAGGCGGCCAAGTCGGCCCGCAAGTACTGGGCCGGGCTCACCGTCGTCACCCAGGACCCTGCCGACCTGCTCGGAAGCGACCTCGGCCAGGCGGTGGTCGCCAACGCCGCCACCCAGATCCTGCTGCGCCAGGCCCCCCAGGCCATCGAGGCGGTCGGCGACGCCTTCGGCCTCTCCGACGGTGAGCGGGCGTTCTTGGTCTCGGCCCGGCGGGGCGAGGGGCTGCTTTCCACCGCGGCGCATGAGCGCGTCGGGTTCTGTGCGGTCGCCAGCCCGGCCGAGCACGACCTCGTCACCACCGACCCCGCGGAGCTCGCCCGCCTCGACGACCCCGACGACGACGACCTCGACTTGTGAAAGGCCCGCGCGCCGCCGCCGCCGCGGTTCGTCCGCCCGATCCGCAGCCACCCACCCCTGACCGACCGGAAGGAGTAACGCCCAGTGCCCACCCCCCCCACCGTGCCACCACCTACGGTCCCGGCGCCGAACGTCCCGGCGCCGAACGGGCCGCTCGCCCGCTGGCTGGCCCGTCCCGGCGCCACCGAGGCCCGGATCGCCCATCACCTCGCCCACACCCTCGCCGGCCTGGCGCACTTCTGGCCGCTCGCCGCTGTCGCTGTTGTTGTGGTGGCCGGGTGGTGGCTGGCCGCCGCCGCGACCCGGGCCTGGCAGGGTCGCCACGGCCGGTGGGTGGCCATCGCCCCGCCAGCCGAGCCCGACCCGGCCGGTGGCACCGCCCTGTGGCGGATGCTCGCCCCGCTCCTCGCGGCGCGCCGCAGCCTGACGGGCGTGCGCCCGCCGGTCGCCTTCGAGTGCCACGCCGGCCCCGAAGGGCTCCGGATCGGCCTGTGGGTGTCAAAGACCCTTCCCCTCGACAGCGTGGCGGGCGCCGTCGAGTCGGCATGGGCCGGCGCCCGGGCCACGCTCGCTGCCCCGCCAGGCCTTCCCTCCGGGACCCGGGTCTCGGGCGGCCGGGCCCGACCCGCCTACCCCGACTGGCTGCCGCTTGGCACCGAGCACACCGGCGGCGACCCGCTGCGCGGGCTCCTCGGCGCCCTCGCCACAGCCGAAGGCGGCAGTGTGCTGTTCCAGGTCCTCGCCCGCCCCGCCCCGGGCCGGCTGGTCGCCCGGGCCCACAGGGCCGCCTGGGCCCGCCGGCGCGGCCAGCCCACCACGCGGGCCGGCCGGGCCCTCGACCTGGTCCACCACCACCCAGGGACCACCGGAGTCGGCGGGGCACCCGACCCGCTCGCGTTGGCCGACGTGCGTGACATCACCGCCAAGGTCACCGCCGCGCCGCACTTCGTGGTCGCGGTCCGCTACGGCCTCACCGGCCCGCCCGGCCCGAGGCGCCAAGCTCGGCGGTGGCGGCGGGCCAAAGCCCGAGAGATCACCGCCGGCCTCGGCCTGTTCGCCGGGCGCAACCACCTCGTCGCCCGCCGCCTCGCCCGAGGTGGCCGCCACACCGCCTGCCGGCGGCTGCGCTCGGGGTTCCTCTGCTCGCTGCCTGAGCTCGCCGCCCTGGCCCACCTGCCGGCCGAGCCCGCCGGCTACGGCCTGCCCGCCGCCCCCGCCCGCCACGTCGCCCCGCCCGCCGAGGTCGCCCATGACTGACCAACACCCCCACCGCAGCGACCCCACGCCCGCCACCGGCGTAGCCAGCGGGGAAACCGACCCCCTCCGACACGAAGACCGCAGGCCGGCGCCGCTGCGCCTCTTCCCGCCCGACCACCCCGGACGAGCGCGTGCGAAGACGCTCGGGGTCTCCGACGCCGGGGCGCGTCGGGCAGTCGCGCTGAAGGTAGCCGACGCCCGCCACCACACCCACGTCATGGGCGCCACCGGGTCGGGCAAGTCCACCCTGCTCGTCAACCTGATCCTCGCCGACGCGACCGCCGGGCGGGGCGTGGTCGTCTTGGACCCCAAAGGCGACCTCGTCACCGACGTCTTGGCCCGCCTCCCCGAATCGGCCGGAGCCCGCCTGGTGCTGCTCGACCCGGCCGAGCAGGCAGCCCCGGCCGCCTTGAACGTCTTGGAGGTGACCGGCCGGGACCCCGAGCTGGTCGTCGACCACTTGGTCGGGGTGTTCCACCGCCTCTATGCCGCCTACTGGGGGCCGCGCACCGAAGACGTGCTGCGCTCGGCGTGCCTCACCTTGACCAGACGGCCCGGCACCACCCTCGCCCACGTCCCGCTCCTCCTCGCCAACCCCCGCTACCGGGCCACCCTCACCAAGGGGCTCAGCGACCCGGCCGGCCTGGGGGGGTTCTGGTCCTGGTACGACGGGCTGTCGGGGCCCGGCCAGGCTCAGGTGATCGGCCCGGTCATGAACAAGCTCCGGGCCGTGCTCACCCGCCGCTTCGCCGCCGACCTGCTCGGCTCGGCGCAAAGCACCTTCTCCCTCGCCAGTGTCCTCGACGGGGGGATCCTGCTCGCCCGGCTCCCCAAGGGCGTCCTCGGCGACGACACCTGCCGCCTCGTCGGCTCGCTGCTCTTGGCGGGGATCTGGCAGGCCGCCACCGCCCGGGCCGCCCAGCCAGAGCCCTCCCGTCTCGACGCCGCGGTCTACGTCGACGAATGCCACAACTTCTTGCACCTGCCGGGCTCGGTGGACGACGTGCTCGCCGAGGCCCGGGGCTACCACCTCGCTCTGACCCTCGCCCACCAGCACCTGGGCCAGCTCGGAAAAGAGCTCGCCGACGGCGTCGCGGCGAATGCCCGCAACAAGGTCTTCTTCACCACCAGCCCCGACGACGCCCGCACCCTCGCCCGCCACGTCGGGCCGTACCTGACCCAAGCCGACCTGTGCCACCTCGACCGCTACCAGGCCGCGGTCCGCCTCGTAGTCGACGGACGCGACACCACCGGCTTCACCCTCGCCACCCGGCCCGTCCCCGGCATCGGCACCGACTACACCGGGGCGCTGCGGGCTGCCGCCCGCCGCCGCGGCCGCGACGCCCAGGCCCGCCACGCCGAGCGCCTGGCCCGCCGCTGGACCCCCGACACCGACACCGACGAAGACACCGACCCTGGTGAGGCTGCCGGCGGGACTGGGTTCAAGGGGACAGGCGAGTCGGTCTCCGTGCCGGTTTCCCTGCCGGTCTCCCTGCCGGTCTCGCTCCCCGTCTCAGAGACCGGCACCGAGACCGGCACCCCCGAGGGCACGAAGCACCACGTCAGCGGCCGTTTCCCCGAGGTCCGATGAGACCCCGACTCGAGAGGACAACTCCGTACCCTTCCGCTTCATCACGGCGTGGCGGCGACCCCGCCGCCTCCGCATCGCCGTCGGTCGTCGCCCGGGCTGGCCGTGCCGATCTTCTCGGCGTCGTCGGTTCGCTCACCGAGCGAGACCGGTTCTGCGTCTCGGTCCTCGCCGAGCACCAGGTGCTCACCACCACCCAGCTCGCCCAGCTCTGCTTCCCCGGCCTCGACGTCGCCCAACGGCGCCTGCTGCGCCTCACCCGCCTCGGGGTCCTCGACCGGTTCCGCTGGCACGCCCTGGTCGGATCGGAGGCCTGGCACTACACCCTCGGCCCGGCGGGTGCCGCCCTCGCGGCCGCAGGTCGCGGCGCAGACCCGCCACGGCCGGCCGAGCTGCGACGCCGGGCGCTGCGTCTCGCCGCCAGCCCCCGCCTCGCCCACCTGCTCGGCGTGAACGGCTTCTTCTGCGCGCTCGGCGCCCAGGCCCGCACCGAGCCCGCTACGGCACTCGTCTCGTGGTGGTCCGAGCGGCGCTGCGCCGAGCACTACGGCGAGCTGGTCCGCCCCGACGCCCGCGGCGTCTGGGCCGAGCACGGTCGCCAGGTCGGCTTCTTCGTGGAACACGACACCGGCTCAGAACCCCTGGCCCGGGTCGCCGCCAAGATCGCCGACTACGCCGACCTCGCCGCCGCCGGCGGGCCTGGCCACCCCGTGTGCTTCTGGCTGCCCACCACCGCCCGAGAAGCCCACCTCCGCCGCCTCCTCGCCGAGCGCCCAACACAGGTCGTCGTCGCCACCGCCACCGCCGAGCTGGCCACCGCTCTCGGCACCGGTCCCGCCGGGCCGGTCTGGCTCACCATCGACACCGAGCACCGCCGCCGGCTCATCGACCTTCCCGCCTCGAGTCGGGCGACGACCCGGCGATGAGCGGCCTCGGGCGGCCCCTCGCGGCGGGGGCGGCCGGCCTCGCCCTGCTCGTCGTCCTCGCCGCGGCGGCGGCTGGCGGCGCCCTCGGCGGCCTGCTCGGGGGCACCGGGGCCGCAACCGCCCCGAGCGCCGACGCGCTCTCCAATGTCCCCGCCGCCTACCTCGCCCTCTACCAACGAGCCGCCGCCACCTGCCCGGGGCTGTCGTGGACCGTGCTGGCGGCGATCGGCACCGTCGAGTCCGACAACGGCCAGTCCACCCTCCCGGGCGTCTCGGCCGGCCAAAACGCTTCCGGAGCGATGGGGCCCCTACAGATGCTGGGGGCGACGTTTGCCGCCTACGACACCCCGGTCCCACCCGGCGGAGCCAACCCGCCGAGCCCGTACGACCCGACCGACGCCGCCTACGCCGCGGCGCGGATGCTGTGTGCCGATGGCGGGCGCAACGACGCCAACCTCACCCAGGCGGTCTGGGACTACAACCACAGCCAGAGCTACGTCACCGAGGTCCTCGGCCTCGCCGCCCGCTACGGCCAAACCGCCACCACGGCGCCGCCGAGCGCGGCCGCGACCACCGCGCTCGCCTACGCGCTCTCCCAGCGCGGCACCCCCTACCGCTGGGGCGGCGAGTCCCCCGGGGTCGGCTTCGACTGCTCGGGGCTCACCCAGGCCGCCTACGCCGCCGCCGGCATCACCTTGCCCCGGGTCGCCCAAGCCCAGTACGACGCCGGCCCCCACGTCCCTCCGGGCCAAGTGCTCGAACCCGGCGACCTCGTCTTCTTCGGAAGCTCAACCAGCGACGTCACCCACGTCGGCATTGTGGTCAACCCTGCCGGGGAGATGATCGACGCCCCCCACACCGGCGCCCAGGTCCGCATCGAGGCTTTCCCGACCACGATCGACGCCCCCTGGGGCACCGATCTGTACCTGGGGGCTACTCGGCCGGTTGCATAGGAGCTGCCTGCCGTTGGGAACGGTGGGGCATCCCGTATAGTCGGCTGACAGCGGCGAGACGCACCGCCAGCCCGCACGTTGGTCGGGTCGGCCTGCTACGGACGCGGTTGTCGCGCTCGGCCGCGCCGTGCTTCGGGGTGGCTGGTGGGCTCCCGGCGGGGCAGCAGCTCGGCGAGGGAGGAGTCGGCCAGCCGATAGCGCATCACCCTTCCGTCGCGTTCGGCGATCACGGTCTGGCTGGCTCGCAGGTGACGCAAGGTCTGCGACACGGTCGTGTCCGCGATCCCCGTCGCTGCGGCCAGGTCCGACACGCTGATCGGGCCCGCCACGTGGATGCACGTCAGCAGCGTCAGCCGGGTCGGGTTGCCGAGCAGGGCGAACCGTCGGGCCCGGTCCCTGATCAGCTTGGGATGGTCCAGGGCGGCGATCGCCTGGCAGACCCGCTCGCCGTCGACGATGCGCTGATCTGCGCGTTGAGCGGGCAGCAGGCTGCTTCATGAACTTCGCCTACGGGTGGGCGTTCGCCCGCCCGGTCCGCAAGGTGTACTACCACCTGGTCGTCACCGGTCTGTCCATCGGTACCGCGTTCATCGTCCTGTCTATCGGTACCGCGTTCATCGTCGGCACCATCGAGCTCCTCGGCATCTTGACCACCGAAGCCCACCTCCACGGCGCGTTCTGGGACACCATGGCCAACTTCAACATCAACGTCGCCGGGTTCTGCATCGCCGCCCTGTTCGTCGCAGTGTGGGTTGGCGCCCTCGCCTACTGGCGGTGGGGCAACGTCGAAGCCCGCTGGGCCGCCAGCGTGCCGTCATCGACGACGCGCTGAACGCGCAGCCACGGGAGACCGCCGACAAGCCCCCTCACATTACAGCTTTAGCTGTAGCGTGAGGGGGTGACCATCCTCGCGGAGACCCGACTGGACGCGCTGGCCCGGGTGGGCCGGGCGCTGGCTGACCCGACGCGGTGCGCGTTGTTGCTGGCGCTGCTCGACGGGCCGGCCCACCCGAGCGAGCTGGCCAGCCGCCTGGACCTGACCAGGGCGAACACCAGCAATCACCTGGCCTGCCTGCGGGGATGCGGGCTGGTGGTGGCAGAGCCAGAGGGCCGCCGGGTCCGCTACCAGCTGGCCGACGCCAACCTGGCCCACGCCCTGGCCGACCTTGCCGACGTGATCCTGGCCGTCGACGTCGACCAGCCCTGTCCCGACGGCCAGGGGGTCCTCTGATGGGCCACGACCACGGGCACGGGTCAGCGACCGCGGCAAGCGGGCAGCGTGGGCGGCTGACGCTCGTGCTGGGTATCACCGTCACGATCTTGGCCGTCGAGATCGTGGGCGGCGTGCTGGCCCACTCCCTGGTACTCATCGCCGATGCCGGCCACATGGCCACCGACGCGGCCGGGATCGGCCTTTCGCTGCTGGCGGTGTGGTTCGCGAACCGGCCGGCGAGCGAGGCCCGGACCTTCGGGTACCAGCGGGCCGAGATCCTCGCCGCCGTGGTCAACGCCGTCCTGCTGTTCGGGGTCGGGGCGTTCATCCTCGTCGAAGCGGTCCGGCGTCTCGCCCATCCTGAGACCGCGACCCCGGCGCTGATGGTGGTCTTCGGGGTGGTCGCCCTGGCCGGCAATGCCGCCAGCCTGGCCCTGTTGCGACGGGGTCAGGGCGAGAGCCTGAACGTCCGAGGGGCGTTCCTCGAGGTGCTCTCCGACCTCCTCGGCGCTGCCGCCGTGCTGGTCGCCGCAGCCATCATTGCCGGCACCGGCTACCAACGGGCCGACGCGCTGGCGTCGATCTTCATCGGGGTGCTGATCCTGCCGCGCACCGTCAAGCTGCTGCGTGGCGCGGTCGACGTGCTCCTCGAGGCCACCCCGAAGCACGTCGACCTGGCCGAGGTCCGCGGCCACATCTGCGAGACCCCCGGCGTGCTCGAAGTGCACGACCTGCACGCCTGGACCATCACCAGCGGCATCCCGGTGCTGTCCGCCCATGTGGTGATCGCCGATGCGGTTCTCACAGACGGGGGCGGCGGCCGGGTGCTCGACTGCCTCGCTGAGTGCCTGGCCGGGCACTTCGACGTCGAGCACTGCACCTTCCAGCTGGAGCCCGCCAGCCACCGCGACCACGAGCACTCCACCCACCCGTGACCCTTGGCGCCACCCCGGACGCTGTCCACACGGCGAGACGCCTCGAAGCAGCAACCATCGGCTGGAACACGATCGAAGCCGCCGTGGCGGTGGTCAGCGGCCTGGTGGCGGGCTCGGTGGCGCTCACCGGTTTCGGGCTGGACTCTGGCATCGAGGTCGTCTCCGCCCTGCTCGTGCTCAACCGGCTCCGGACCCCCAGCCACGGCGAGGCCAACGAGACACGAGAACGACGGACTCTTCGAGCGATCTCAGTCACGTTCTTCGCCCTCGCCGTCTATTTGACCGCGGACGGCATCCACAGCCTGGTCACCGCCAGCCGACCTGACACCAGCCCAGCCGGCATCGCCATCAGCGCCACCGCGCTCGCCGTCATGCCGGTACTCGCCCGAGCCAAACAGGTCACCGGCCGTCGCATCGATGGCCCCCTCGGCGCCCTCGTGCTCGCCGACGCGGCAGAGACTCGGCTCTGCGCCCTGTTGGCCATCACGACGCTGGGCAGTCTGCTCGCCTACAGCGTCGCCGGCTGGTGGTGGGCCGACCCGGCCGCCGGCTTCGTCGTCGTGTTCTTCGCCCTACGCGAAGGTGTCGAGGCCTGGCACGGCGAGCTGGGCGATGACTAACCGGCCCCCACGACCACTCGTCAGTTGACCGCCCGTCCCACCGAATCGAATCACGGCTCGGTGGTCGAGTGCGTCACGGCAGCGTGCTCGATGACCGTGCAGTAACAGGCGTCGTCCCTGGGCAGGCTGTCTGCTTGGGCTTTGAGGGCGACCAGTTCGGCGCGGAGGTCTTGTAGCTCGGTGATGCGCCGGTCGAGGTCGCCCACCTGGCGGCTCAGAGCGTCGAGGACGTAGGCGCAGGGCCGCTGCCCTCGTTCCCGGAAGGCGAGGATCTCGGCGACCTCTGCGAGGCTGAACCCGAGGCGCTGGGCGGTCTTTATGAAGATCAGGCGGTCGATGTCGGCGGTGGTGTAGTCCCGGTATCCGGCCGGGGTACGCTCGGGGACCGGGAGTAGGCCGATGTCTTCGTAGTAGCGGATCGTCTTTGGATTGATCCCGACGGCGTCGGCCACCTCGCCGATCCTCACGCCGCGACCTCGGCTGCGGTCGCCCTCTCCGGATCGGGGCCGTGGCGGCGCCCGACGCTGCGCACGGCGTCGAAGAGCAGGGCCGGGTGCCCCCACAGGGAGTTGGCGAAGATAGCGGTGACGCTGATGGCCATGGCGGCCATCGCCCACACGGGGTAGAGGAGGCCGGTCGCCGCGAGGGGGATACCGATCCCGTTGAAGGTGAAGGCGAGCGCGACGTTCTGGCGGGTCTTTCGGTAGGAGCGCGCCGAGATGTCCCGGGCAACGAGCACCGAGGTGAGCCGGCCGCTCATGATGATGATGTCGGCGGACTCCATGGCGATGTCGGTGCCGCCGCCGATGGCAACCCCGACGTTAGCTTGCATGAGGGCGGGAGCATCGTTGATCCCGTCTCCGACCATGGCAACGCTCGCGTTTCGTTGCAGTGCCCGGACGATGGCGGCCTTCGCTCCGGGGAGCACGCCGGCGTGCACGATCTCGATGCCGACGCGGGCGGCGACCAGGGCCGCGGCCCCGGCGTTGTCCCCGGTCATGAGCACCGGGATCAGACCCACCCGGCGGATGGCAGCAACGGCCTCGGCGGCGTCGAGGCGGAGCTCATCGCCAAGCGCCAGCATGCCAAGCAGGCTGCCGTCGGCGCCCACGGCGATGACCGTCCGTCCGGCGGCCTCGAGCGCCTCGGTGCGCTCGGCCACCTTGGCGGTGGCGATGCCGTTGCCTTCGAGGAACGACGGGCGGCCGACCACCACCCGCCGGCCACCGACACGGGCGACGACGCCTTGGCCGGTGACCGACTCGAAGTCCTCGGCGCCAGGGACCCTGATCCCTCGGTCCAAGGCGGCGTAGACCACCGCTCGGGCCAAGGGGTGCTCGGACGAAGCCTCCACGCTCGCCGCGAGGCCGACCACCTCGTCCTCGCTCTCGCCACCGGCGGTGAGAACCTCTCGCAGCGCCGGGCGGCCCTCGGTGAGGGTTCCGGTCTTGTCGAACACGACGGTGCCGACCTGGCGCAGCGCCTGGAACGCCTCGCCGGTGCGCATGATGATCCCCTGTTCGGCTGCCTCCCCGGCGCCGCGGACGATCGAGAGCGGAGCGGCAATGCCCACCGCGCACGGATATCCCATAACCAGCACCGACAGTGCGGCGAAGACGGCCCGCTCCACATCGACGCTGCCGGTCACCGCCCAGCTCCCCACCAGCCAGCCGAGCAGGGCCAGCACCGAGATGGACAGTACCGTCGGGGTGTAGATCCGCAAGATCCGGTCGACGAGGTGCAAGATCCCCGGCTTGAGGGCACGGGCGTCTTCGACCGAGCGCACCACCTGGGCGAGGAACGACTCGTCACCCACCGCGCTGACTTTCACGACCAAGGTCCCGGTGGTGTTGATCGACCCACCGATGACGGTGTCCCCGGCGACCACTTCCACCGGGATTGGCTCACCGGTGACCAGGGACTGGTCGACGGCGGAGTGACCCTCGACGACGACCCCGTCGACAGCGACCCGTTCGCCGGGCCGCACTCGGACCGCGTCGCCCACGACCACCTCGGTCAGCGCCACCTCGAACTCGGCGCCGTCGCGGATCACCCGGGCGGTGTCGGGTTGGAGGTCCAACAGGGCCTTGACGGCTTGGGAGCTGCGGGTCTTGACGAGCAGCGACAGCCATTCGGAGAAGATGTGGTAGTTGACCACCAGCACCGCCACCGCGAAGAAGGCGGCGGTGGGGAACCCGTGGTAGCGAGCGACCAGGCCCACGACGCCCCCGGCGAGGCCAGCGAAGGCACCGGCTTCGAGCATCACGTGCTGGTTCAAGATGCCCCGGCGCAACGACTGGGCAGCCATGGAGGCGATGTGCGCGGCGAGCCCGAAAACGACGGACAGCGCCATCGCCCCCACTACGTAGGGGATGGCCCCTGTCGCTGCGCCCGTGGCGTTGGCGGCCAGAGCCGCCCCTCCGATCGCGGCCAGCGCGCCGGCGCCGCCGAGGGCCACGCCCCGGCCTTGGCCTCGCAGCACCAGGTAACCGGCACCCAGCAGGAACGCCCCCACGACGACTGGGATCGCGTAGGCGAGGGGGTTGGCCAGGTTCACGATCAAAGCGATCGCCACCAGGCTGACGCCGATGGCCCCGTAGAGGCGGCGACCCTCTTTGGCCAGGGCCGCCTCTTCTTCTTCGTAGGGTCGGGTCTTGCGCGGGTCCCAGATGGTGTAGCCGATGTCGCGCAGGGTGGCGACCAGGGCTTCGGGGCGGACTCGGGCCGGGTCGTAATCGACCAGCGCCTGCTCGTGGGTCAAGCTGACCGCCACCTGGGCCACACCGTCTTGGCGGCCGAGGGCCCGCTCGATGGTCCCGGTGCACAACGAGCAGTGCAGCCCGCCGATCTTGGCCCGGAACCTCGCCCCGCCGTCGGGCAGATCCTCGGCCCAATACCCGGCGTCCGATCCCATAGCTGGTCCCTTCTCCGGGGCAACAGCCGGCATCAGCTCACCTCGAAGCCGGCGGCGGTGATACCGGCGCGCACCGCCGCCTCCGTACCCGCCGTGTCCACGACCACGTTGACCTGGTTCGTGGCGTGGTCGGCGGAGACCCGGCGCACGCCTACCAGCTTGGCGACGGCCCGCTCGACGCGGTCCTCGCACGCCCGGCAGTCCATGCCGGTCACGGTCAACACGAACTCCTCCATGGCATCCACCTCACGTTCTGACAGCCGAATCCCAGACTACGGCTTCCAGTAGATGGAAGGTCAAGGGGCAGCTGGCGGTGCCCCACCAGCCGACGCCTTCCGGCGACGACGAGCAGAACGGTGAATGCTCCAACGAGCATGAACGGCGCCAGAGGGATCTGCTCGGAGGGAGAGAACCGGCCGATGACCATCCGAGCCAGCAGGTAGCAGGCTGCGAGCAGGAAGCCAAGCGTCACGCCTGCGGCCAGCGCTTCCCAGCCGAACCATCCGAGCACCAAGCCGAGCAGCGCAGCCAGCTTGCAGTCGCCGAACCCAAGGCCGGCGGTGACCAGCGCGAGCAGGCTGTAGCCGGCGAAGGTCGCAGCTCCACCGGTCAGCGCTCCGACGAGCTCGCTCGACCGATGGTCGACGATCCCGGCCACGACGAGCAGGACAAGGACGACGACGAGGGTCGGGGCGAGGACCGCGTCGGGCAGTCGGCGCGTGCTCGCGTCGATGGCGACGAGAATGATGCCCGCCGCCGCCGCCCACCCGAGTGCTGCGAGAACGAACAGCGGATGCACTCGCAACGCCAGTAGAGCGAGCAGGCCTGCGTTCACGAGCTCGATGACTGCGGGAGGCGCTCCGATCCGCCGCCGACAGGCTGGGCACCTGCCCCACAGCGCCGTCGGGATCGCGGTGACGAGAGGCCGCCACCGGAGGCATGGGGCCGAGCAGCACGGGCAGCGGCCGCGGGCAGGATCGCGCCGGGGTCGCAGGTTCGCCACGATGGCGGCGCGAAGCGCCGGACCGGAGGCGAACCCGACGACGGCTGCCGAGGCGATGGCGAGGTCGGTCACGACGATGACTGCTCGCTCGCCGTGGTCACGCCCGATCAGTGACGGGTCGCGGGGAGGCGGGCGATGGTGGCCGGCCGAGCCGAGAACAGCTCGTGCACCAGGTGCTCGGTGGCCTCTTCGGGATCGAGGTCGAGCTCGGCGAGGCGGCCCTGGAGGAGCCGCCAGGTGCGCCGGGAGGCGTCGCGACGATCCAGGTTGGCCTGGAGGGCGATGAGCCGGCGGTAGGCCTCCTCGCAGATCGAGTCGAGCTCGATGGTGCGCTCCAACACCCCGAGCGCCCGCTCGGGGTGGTCTGCGGCGTAGAGCTCGGCGAGGCGGAGGTAGGCGTCGATGGCCCGGCGGTGCAGGTCCTCTCGTACCGGCTCGACCCAGATGGCGTCGAGGGCGGGGCAGAAGTCGCCGCCATAGGCGCCAGCCGCACGTTCGAGGGCGTCGGTCACCTTCGTGGGCTCACCTGCGCGGGCGGCGTCGCCGAGGGCGGTCTCGAAGCGCCACAGGTCGACCTCGAGCACGGCGGGGTCGGGCCGGTAGAGGTCGCCTGACTTGGCGAGGATCTCGACGCCGTCCTTGCCCGGTCCGTGCAGCCGGGAGCGCAGGTTCCCGAGCGCGGTCCAGAACCGCTCCCGGCCCCGGCGGGGATCGGCGTCGGGCCACAGGGCGTCGGTGGCGGCCTCGGCGCTCGCCCCGTCGGGGTGCAGCGCGTACCACGCCAGCAGCGCGTAGGCGCTGGCTCGCAGGCCGCTCGTGATCTCCTCGTCCCACGCCTCCACCCACGCGGGGCCGAGCAGGCGCACGCGGATCACTCCTCGCCGGGGCTCTCGGTCGGTGTCACCCATCGGCCAGTCGGGCTCGGCCGGCGGGGGCATCGCCCCAGGGATTACGACGGGATCGGCGGCATCTCCGCCGTCCAGGTTCGCCTGCACGGGGTGCACAGGCAGCACGGGCTGTTCGGGCTCGGTGTCGTTGTGGACGGCGGCGACGGGTGCGAGGAGGTCGGCTGCGGTCCCGGGATCGAGCCCGAACGCGGTGGCGCCGGCCAACAGCTCGGCGAGCTCGTCAGGCGCAGCGTGTTGGATCCTGCCGTTGCCTCCGACGACGAGACAAGGCTCGCCGGAACCGGGTGAGGTCGCGCGGTCGTCTTCGGGGCCCAGCACGATGGCGGCGAAGCCCAGTCGCGTAGCGGTCGCGAGGAAAGCAGACCACCGGGCCTCGGAGGTGACGGGGACGTCGTCGACGACGGCGAGCTGGAGCGGGAAGGGGTCCTCGGGGGATCGGCGCCGGTAGCTGGCGGCGTCATCGACCTCGGCATCTTCCAACCGTCGGGTGCGCCCGATCGCTGCTGCTTCCAACCGGGCGAGCAGCGTCTCGACGCTGTCGTGATGGCGCACGCTCGGCAGGTCGACCCCGGGGAGGAGGCGTCCGCCCAGCTCGGCGGGGACGAGGATCTCGGCGGCGTACGGGCCGTCGCGGGTGACGAGCGCCGCGAGCCAGGCCCGAAGCGCCCCTTGTGCGCCAGGGCCGCTCAGACGAAGACCCGGCCAGTTCCCGAGCGCAAGGCGCACCACCTGGCCCTCCCGGTGGGCGACGTCGATGAGGTCGGGGCGGATGATCGCCTCGTCTTCGGGCACCACACTCAGCGGCGGCGGTGCCGGCGGGGTCGAGGCGCCAACGTCACGGTCGTCGTCCGCGCGTCTGGCTCCGAGCGTGGTCAAGAGGTCGTGCAGTCCTTTCGGACGGTCGGGTGCAACGAGGCGGACGCCGGGGCGGGGCGGGCCCGGGCGGTAGGAACGGCGGCGGCGCAGCCGTGCCGCCGCCAGCGCGGAGAGCACCCCGGCCGCGAAGGACCCGGCGATCACCGCCCCGGACGCCAGCTGTACCGGTGCTTCGACCGGGCGTGCGCCGGCGGGCGACGGTGCTGCTCGGTGGGCGTCTCGTGGAGCGACCGTCGTTGCCGGCGCCGTGGGTGGTGGGCTCGTCGGGGCTGGAGCGGTCGGGGATGGGGACCGCTGCGGAGTCGCCGTGGCTGGCTGTGCTGTGGCCGGTTGGGCGGTGGTGGGCGGGGGCAGGAGGAGGGTCCAGCCGGGGTCGATCCAGTGCGGGTCGGTGAGGGCGACCCCACCGGGCTGCAGGCGGCCTTCGTTGAGGGCGTAGATCTGTGACCAATCGAGCGGGTCGCCGAGCTCTCGCTCGGCGATGCCCCACAAAGTGTCGCCGCGTTGGACGACGTAGGTGCGAGTCGCGCCCGACCCCGCTCCAGGGGCTGGCGTGCTCGGCGGCGCACTGCCCGTTGGCGCTGGGTCGGCCACAGGTGGCGACGTGGGCGGCGCGTGGGGTGCGGCCGGCCGACTGTCGCCGGTGAGGACGAAGGCGGCCACCGGGCGCCGCAGCGTCACGAGACCAGCGCCCGGCGAGCCGGCCGGTCCGCTGGGGGCGGGCCGGGGTGCGAGGGCGAGGGCGGCGACCACGACGGCGGCGACGAGGCGGCCGGTGAGCGGCTGGAAGACCCCGGCGACCGGGAGGCGCCGGGCGCGCCGTCCCGCCAGCGCGGCGGGGATCTCGGCGGCGACCGAGGCGAGGAGGACGGCCCAGGTGAGCCACACCACGACCGCCAGCGCGTCGATAAGGGCGCGAGCGGGGATGCCGTGGCGGTCGAGCGCGTGGCCGATCTGGGCTGCGGTCGGCACGTGGTGCGGGAGGGGCCAGCCGACGTAGTGCCACAGCGCCCACGGGATGCCAGCCACGAGGGCGGCGAGGAGGACGAGCGCCCCGAGACCTCTGGCGAGGTGTGCGAGCCGGGCCATCAGGGGCCTTGCTCTGCCGTGGCGCTGCCAGCCCCGGTCACGGTGAGCTGGTCGACGCCCACGACCGAGAGGATCTGGGTGGGCTGGGTGATGGTCACGGTGACGTCGACCGTCTCGCCGGTGACCGTGACGGTGCCGTGCTCGCCGGCAGCGGCAAGAAAGCCTTGGGCATCGGCGACGGCCTGGGCGGAGTCGAGGGTGATCGTGCCGCTCTGGCGGTAGAGGGGGATGTCGATCGCCTGGGCGCCGGCTCTGGCTGCTGCCTGGGCGTCGTCGATGGCTCGCACCTTGGCCGACAGGGCGAGGCCGCCGTCGAACACGAGGCCGGCCATGGCGAGGAGTGCCAGGGTGAAGATGACGACGAAGGCGGTGACCATCCCGTCCTCCTCGCCGAGCCGGGTGCGCAGCCGGTGGGTGGTCATGGGACGGAGCGGTAAGTGTCGACGACCGACGTGGCACTCGAAGCGACCTGCTCGGAGGCGGGCAGGCGGAGCCCGGTCAGCTCGCTGAGCGCGACGGCGCAGGTGACCGTCACGGTGACCGACCCGCCCGGGGCGAAGCGGGCGGTGTTCGTCGCGACCTCGAGGGTGGCGCAGGTCACGTGGTCCGAGCCGAGGGCTGCGACAGCGCTCTGGCGGGCCTCGGCGGCGGCCCCAGCAGGGGTGGTGGCGATGGAGGCGGCGCGGGCTGCCTGGGCGGCGGCTCCGTCGACGTTGATCCGTGCCCCCGCCAAGTGGCCGAGTGCGACGACGAACAGCAACAGCACGATCAGCAGCGGGGTGAGCAGGACCAGCTCGGTGGCCACCGCCCCGGCCTCGTCGTGAAGTTCACGTCGCAGCCTCGGGCGCACAAGGCGCATGCACGCGGGCATCGGCCGGCTGCTCACGGCCCGCCCCCGGCGGCTGCGGCCGTTGCGGGCAAGGGGGGCTCGGTCGGGCCCGCCGCGCTGGCTCGCACCGGCAGGGAGAAGATGCCGACGATGCTCTCGGCGTGCCCGCTCACCACCACCGTCGTCGCTGCGCCGGTCCGGGTGGTGGTCACCTGCGGCCCGATGAGCACACCGGTGCCGAGCTGGTCGAGAACGCTTCTCGTCTCTGCGGTGCCGGCCTGGGCGCTCTCGCCTTGGAGGCGGGCAACCGACAGCCCCTGCTGGGCTGCTGCCTCGGCGACGCCGGTGGCGTGCTCCCAGAGGGCGAACTGGATCACGCCCAAGATGAGCAGCAACAGCAGTGGGGTGGCGATGACCAGCTCGGCTGCCACCGCGCCGGCATCGTCGCGAAAGCGTGCAAGATGCCGACGTCGCCGGCGTTGCCATCGCTTGCAGCGATCGCGGCGTGGCTCTCCTCGGAGTCGACGGTGATCGTCGTGGCAGTGACGGCGGTGGTGATCGTGGTGGTGGTGGTCCACGGTGTCGGGCTCAGGGGCCGGTGGAGATCGAATTGGCCTTGGCCACGACCTTGGCCACGATGATCCCGACCGCGGTGAGCGCCAAAGCGGCGAGCAGGGCGGTGACGATCACCGTCTCGGTGGAGTAGCCGGCGTCGGGCTCGGCGCGAAGCGCCTGGAAGCGGGCGAAGAGCACTTGCATGAGGTTCTTGATGACGGTCAGCTCGGGGAACACGGCATGGGCCTTCTTTCTTTCTGCTCGGTGGTGGACGGGGTCTCAGATGGAGGTGAGGACCCTTTCGACAGCGGGAAAGCCGATGAAGAACAAGAACCCGGCGAAGAGCAGCACGACCGGCAGGCTCATGCGCTCCGAGGCGGCTTGGTCCGCGGTCTCGGCTTCGGCGAGCTGGTGGGTGCGAAGCGAGGTGGCCCTGGCGGCAAGGCTGGCGCGGACCTTCGCCCCTTCGGTGCCGGCGAGCGCGACCGACGCGGCGAGCTCGGACAGCTCGCCGACACCGAGCTCGGTCCCGAGGCGTCCCAAGGCGGCCCAGGGGGCTTCCCGGGCGAGGCGGGCCTGGTCGAGGGCTCGGCGGAGGTAGGCGAACGGCCAGCCCGCCCCGACGCTCGCCGCGTCGGCGAGCGCGCTCTCGACCCCGCCGCCACCGGCCAGGGCGACGACGACGAGGTCCAAGAAGCTGGACAGCGCGTGGCGGAAGTCCCGGCGGCGTCGGGCCGCGTCGGTGTGGATGCCGAGGTCGGGGACGACGAAGCCGACGACGGCGCACACGAGCGCCCCCCACAGCGGGAGGGCGAGCGGCAGCGATGCCCCGCCGAGGGCGAGTAGGGCGCTCATCGCCGGGGCGACGAGCAGGCCGAGAAGGCCCAGGGTGACCTTCTCGGCGAGGTGGCGCTGGGGGCTGCGGTCGAGGACGGCGAGGTCCTGGCGGACCCGGGCGGGGACCAGCCAGCCTGCTCCGGCCCGGGCGAGCAGGTCGGCGAGCGGGCGGCCGAGCCGGGCTGCCACACCGCCCTCGGTACCGGGGACGAGCACTGGGGCAGGGTCGGGCAGCCGTCGGAGGTGGGCGAGGGCATCGGCGAGCGAAGCCCGAGGCGGGTAGAGCCCTCGCACCACCAGCCACAGCCCGAGCCCGGTTCCGCCTCCGAGCAGCAACGCGGAGATCATGGCCGCCGGCTCTTTTGGTGTGAGTGAGCCTCGGTGAGCCCGGTTGCGAACCCATCGCTGGTTACGAGGAAGCGCTCAGGGGCGGTGGGACGAGTCATGCGCGACAGCCAGACGAACGCGCCGGCGAACATGGCGCCCACGAGGAGCAGCACCAGCTGGCCGAGGGCGCTGTCGTAGGGGGCGAGGTAGCCGCGGTTGAGCACCACGAGCCCCAAGGCGAGGCCGGCGGTCACCCCGACCACGACCTTGACCGACGTGCGCGATCGGGCCCGGCCCGCCTCGACCCGAAGCCGCATGGTGGCCTGGTCTCGGGCGGCTTGGGCGAGGGAGCCGAGGAGCTCGCCGAGCCGGGATGCCTGGTGCTCCGCGGCGAGCACCAGCGCGGCGACGACGAGGTCCAGGGTCGGGTCGCCCACCTCATCCGCGAAGCCCCGCAGCGCTGGGGCGAGCCGTTCCCCGTCGAGGCGGACCGCCAAGGTGGCGACCTCGGCCCGGATCGCAAGGGGCGCGACGGTTGCGGTGGCGACGATCGCCTGCTCCAGGCCGGCCGCGCCGGCCATCGTGTCACGAAGCATCTCCGCCCAAGCGGCCACCGCCTCGATGCGGGCCAGCTGCTCGCCCCGGCCCTTGGTGCCCCCCAGCAGCCCCGGCAGTCCCCAGCCGGCCAGCCCGGCCAACAGCGCGCCCACCGGCCAGCCCGTCACGGCACCGACGAGCACCGCAGCTCCGGCGGCGAGGCCGAGGCGAAGCGTCGCCCGTTCTGCCCGCGGGCGTAGAGGGTCTCGTCGAGGTCGAGGGAAGCTGACACCGCGCCATCCGGCCCAGGCGAGCACCACGCCGAGGCCGACGCCTGCCCCGAGGAGCCCGGCCAGCGCCGTCACCGCTCCCACCACCCCTCCGGCCGCTCCAACAGGCCCGGGTCGAAGCCGACCGCCACGAGCTGGTCGAGGGTGTCGTTGCGAAGCGGGGCACCCGGCACCGCCCGACCAGCGTGGTCGGGGCGAAACACCTCGTTCGAGGTGACCATCGGGCCTTCTGCCCCGGTCACCTCCCGGATCGAGGAGACCACCCGGCGCTCGCCGTCGCGGGCGAGGTGGATCACGAAGTGCACGGCGTTGGCGACGAGCAGGTTCGTCGCCTCCAGCGGCAGACGTTCGGGAGCCTGGATGGCGTAGGTGGCGAGCTTGGAGAACGCCCCCCGAGACGACGAGGCGTGCAAGGTGGCCATCGACCCGTCGGTGCCCTGGCTCATGGCGTTCAAGAGTGCAAGGACCTCTTCGCCTCGGGCCTCGCCGACGATCACCCGGTCCGGAGACATGCGAAGCGCCCAGCGCACCAGCTCGGCCAGGCTGATCCCGCCCTGGCCTTCGAGGTTCACCTCCCGAGCTTCGAGGGCGATGCAGTCCGGATGCAGGTCGGGGTAGCGGTCCAGGCCGAGCTCCAAGGAGTCCTCGATGGTGATCAGCCGCTCGGCGGGTGGGATGTCGGCGGCCATCGCGCGGAGCAGGGTGGTCTTGCCCGCCCCGGTCCCTCCGCAGATGATGCACGACTTCCTTGCTGCCATCAGCGCCCGCAGGAGCTCTCGGAGGGCCACGTCGAGCGTGCCGGTGCCGATCAGGTCGTCCAAGGTGACCTTCAGGTAGCGGTGACGGCGGATCGACACGCAGGGCCGGGCCGCCACGGCCATCAGCGCGAACAGCCGGGACCCGTCGGGTAGCTGCAGCGAGATCCTGGGCGATCCTCGGTCGAAGCGCCGCTCGCCGATCCCGACCCGGGCCGCTGCGGTGCGCAGCATCTCCTCGAGCTCGACGTCGGAGGAGGCGATCGGTTCGACCTGCTCGCGCCGCCCGTCCGCGTAGCGGACCCACACCACGTCGCAGCCATTCGCGTTGATGTTCTCGATCCCCGGGTCATCCAGCAGGCGCTGGAGGCGGTTCAGGCGGAACAGCGCGTCGAAGGCAGCCCGGGCAAGGCGGTCCTCGTCGGCCTCGCCCATCACCGAGTCCCCAGCCGACAGCGCCTGACGGGCATGGCGCTCCAAGGCTTCGGCGATCAGCTGGCGACCGAGCGCCTGCTCGTCGGCCACAGCGAGCGGCGCCTGGCCGGCGGCCTGGCGGGCCCGGGTGCGCTCGCTGAGCGCGGCGAGCACCTCGGCTCGCAGTCCCTCGACCTGGTCGGTGTGGCGGGCACCGGGCTCGTGCCCTGAGCGCTTCGTGGCCCCGCCGCCGGCGGCGAAGGTCCCCATCGTCAGGTGATCGGCGGTCACAGGGGCGCCTCCCCACTCGGCGCGCTCCCATTTCGGCTTACGCCACTCCCGGTTCGGAGGGCCGCTGTTATCCGCGGCGGGCGCAGCAGCCGGGTTCGAATCCCCCCGCCCGGTGGCGCCGTCTCTTCGAGGGTGGAAGATGGCGTCGGCTGAAGGGCCCCGTCGCCGGCGAGGTTCTCGGCCAGGCTGCGCGCCGCTCGCACCAGCGGCGACAGGCGCAGCCGCCGATCCGACGCCGGGAGCACGGTCAGCAGTTCTGCGCCCTCAGGGTCCCATGGCAGGCGCCCGAGCACCTCCACCCCGAGCGCCTCGGCGACCTCGCCGTCAGGGTAGGGGCCGTCTCCCACCGACACCAGCCCCAGACGGCCGGTTTCCACAAGTGCGTCACTGGTTCCCCGGTGTTCGAGGAGGCTGCGGTGTTCGAGGAAGCTGGCGAGGCCATGCAGGTCGGCAAGCCGTGGCCGGATGCTCAACACGACTCGTCCGGCGAGCGCCGTGCCGCCAGGCGAAGACGCCTGAGGGTCGAGCCGGCCGGCGTCGACCAGCACGTCGGCGTCCAGGTCGCCGAGGCGACCCACGAGCCCGGCGAGCAGGGCTCCGGCGCTGCGGGCCCGCTCGGGGTATGGCGGTGCGGCGAGCACCGCTGCGCCGCCGGGCAGGTGCTGGCAGTGCGCCCAGATCGCCTCGGGGTCGCTGCTGCGCCGTGCGGCGGCGGCGAGCGACACCAGGCTCGGCTCCGCCGCCCACCCCGACGCTGCCGCCAAGGTGCCCCCCGCAGGGTCGAGCTCGACGAGGAGCACCGGGCGTCCCGCCGGCCAGGTCGCGGCCAACGCCACCCCCAGCGTGGTCGTCCCACACGAGCGCACCGAGGCGAGCAGCGTGGTCCCCACGATCAGCTCCCGGCTCCGAGCTGGACCAAGCTGGCGTCGCCGGCCGCGGCGAGCGAGGCGACCCCATCGGCGACGCTGTTTCGCACCTGGAGGGAGAAGACCGTGGCGGCACCCGAGCCCGCCGGGGCGACCTGCACGCCGAGCACGGTGGCGTCGACCGGGCCGGCGTTGAGCGTGGTGCTCCCCGACGACGCCGTCACGACCGGGACGACCTGCACCCGGTCGCCGGGCGCGAGGTCGGGGGGGAACAGCCCCGCTTTGAGCGCGATCGCCACTACGTCCGCGCCGGACGCCACCGCAGAGCGCGTGCCGAGCTCGCCTGGGGTGAGAAGCGCCCCCGCCACGAGCGGTACGGCGACGGGCCGGCCCACCACGCTTGCTTCCTCGCCGACGGGCACCACCCCGAGGCCGACACCGGTCGAGACGCGCACCGCCCGCAAGTCGCCGGTGGTGAGGATCTGGCCGGCGGCGAGCGGCTGGGCGATGACGAGGACGTCTTGGTGGCTGGCGAGGCTCAACGAGGCGTCGGCGAACCCGAGCGCGCAGCCGACCACGAGTAGCACCCCGACCACGACCAGCGGGGTCTGGCGGCGCCGTCCCGGCCGGCGGGCCGGCGTTCCCCCACTTCGGGCATCGGCGGCTGCCCGGCGCCCGTTCGTCGAAGGTCGAGACGTGGTGATGGCCATCGCGGGTCCTTCCCTCAGCTGCCTCCGCTGCTCGGGGTGTTGATCGCCTCGGACTGGACGACTTGGACCGTGACCCGGGAAGCCGGGCCGGCCTGCACGCCGAGTGTCCCGCCGCCCGCCGCGCCCGCAGCGCTCCAGGTGACCGACCAGTAGATGGTGGCAGTCACGGTGTAGGTGCCCGCCGTCGACCAGGTGTACGAGCAGGTGCTCGTGGCGTTCGGCGCAGACGGGTCGTACGGGGTGCCCGGTCCCACGCAGGTGACCGTGGAGCCGTCGCCCATGTCCCAGATCACCTTGGTCGGCGTCGCGGTCGCCGTCGTCGTCACCGGGCCGGCGGTTGCGGTGGCGGTCACCGGGTGCCAGGTGGTGGGGTTTACCCACAGCCAGGTCGCCACGTTGACCAGCTGCGGGTGACCATCGGGCGGGGCCATCTCGATCACCGCCGAGGTGAGCCCGAGGGTCTTCGCCGCCTGCTCGGCTACTACCACCGGGGCGACCTGGATCGTCGCTGCCGCGAGCTTTGCGCCGGTCACCCAGAACGGCGGCATCGGGTTGATCACCCCGGGTCCGGCGCAGGTCGGGACGATCCACTGTCCAGGCGTCGGCCCACCAGCCCCGAGCAGCGCCTGGCCTTGTGGGACCGCGGCGTAGGTGCAGCCGTAGGGCTGGTTGGGATTGACCTTGCCGGGCGGCGGATCAGGCCGCGCGCTGGCTGCCCACGAAGAACTCGCCGGGGGAGTCCACTCAGTGACGCCGGCCTGCACGCTCAGCTGACCGCCTGACGCCTGGGCGTTCGAGTAGCTGTATTGGCCGTTTGGATCTCCGGCCCACGCCGGTTCCACGCCGATGAGGATCGTCCCAGCGGCCACGAGAACGACCGCCGGGATCACGAGCCAGGAGCGCATGTCCCGTCCGTCACCATCTGCTTGTAGATCTTCCAGGTCCCATTGACGAGCACCAGTGTGGAGCGCACGCCGTCGTTCTCCGGCGGCGTGATCGGTGGCACTGGCTTGCCTGTCTTCGCGTAGACGAGCTCGGCGGTGCTGTAGGCGCAGTCCACCACCGTCGCGCTCGTCGCGGAGATCGAGACGACCTTGGGGTGCAAGGTGGTCGTCCCCCGACCGACCATCCCGTGCACCTGGTCGGCGAGCAAGTTCGCCTTCACCGACTGGAGTTGGGGCTCCACCATGGTTGCCGCCAATGCTGGGTCTGCTGGATTGGCGGTCGCCAGGGCCTGTTCGAAGGCCTTCCAGCCGGCCCGGTAGGCGGCGAGCACCGCTGCACCTGCCGGATCGGTCGTCGACGACGAGGTGGACCCGGTCGGCTTTGCTCGGACCGTGGTGGCCGTCGACGACGTCGCTCCGCCGCCGCAGGCGGCGAGGACGAGTGCGCCCGCGACGAGCGTGAGCACGCCGGTCGTAAGCCGACCGCGCTGGGATTGATGCCGGCTCGGCCCACCGGACGCCGGCGCGTCCTGCACCCTGCAACCGGCGGGCGGTACGGCGCCATTCCGCGGCGTGTGTCGGTCGACGAGTCGGCTCTCCGTCATGTGATCGCCTTCACGTGTGTGCCAGATCCTTCACGAGAGCTGGCGCCACACGAGACTGACGGAGACGACCCGAGGCATGTCGCCGGGGGGCCTCTTCGGTGCTTCGGTGACACCGGCCCACGATCAGGGTAAACCCGCAGAGCCACCGGCTGCCTGGTGGTATTTGTACTAGTAGCCGGACTACCAGGAGAGCGGTAGGCTTTTCACATGCGGACCGCGGTGTGCGACCCCGCAGCCACCCGGCGGGCCGAACTCGCCGCCTTCCTCCGTGCCCGGCGCGCCGAGCTGCACCCCGAGGATCTCGGTCTCTATGCCATCGGCGGCCGGCGCAACACGCCTGGCCTTCGCCGTGAGGAGGTCGCCCAGCTCTCAGGCGTGAGCGTGACGTGGTACACGTGGCTCGAACAAGCCCGTCCCGTTGACCCGAGCCCCCAAGTCGTCGACGCTCTCGCCCGGGCGTTCCGCCTCGACGCCGAGTCCCACCGCCACCTCCGACGCCTCGCCGGGCTCGCCGTCCCCAAGCCCGACCAGATGCCCGACGACGTTGGACCCGAGCTCACCCGGCTGCTCGCCACCCTTGAGCCCGCACCCGCCTGCCTGCTCGGCCCGCGTTTCGACTTCCTCGCCTGGAACGATCCCTTCGACCGGCTCTGGAAGCCGGGCTCGCTCCCCGACAGTCGACGGAACCTCATGTGGCTCTACTTCGCCAAAGGCACCACCGCACGCCGAACCGTCGGCTGGCAAGAGCGCGGCCACCACCTCCTCGGCCAGTTCCGCGCCGCTGCCGCCGAGCACCCCGGCGATGCGCGCTTCGCAGAGCTGATTCAGGCTCTCCAGGAGGAGAGCGAGCGGTTCTGCGAGTGGTGGAGCCGCTACAACGTCGAGCAAGCCCTCACCGCAAAGATCACCGTCCGGCACCCCGACGTCGGCACGGTCCACATCGACGTCGTAGAGCTGAAGATCGCTGCCCATCCTTCGCTCACGCTCGTCGTGCACGTTGCTGCTCGGCTGGCGGACCGCGACAAGCTCGCCGGACTCGTGTGATCCTGTCGCTCACAGTCCACCAGGTAAGAGCAGCCCATCCGCCAAGACCGGGCCGGAGAGGTCTGCCGATAGATCCGAAAAGCTGTGAACGAGCGGGCCGACCCTGCAGATTATCGACGTGCGGGAGATCGACGAGTGGCGGGCTGGTCGTATCGCAGGTGCCAGGCACGTGCCGACTGCGGACGTCGACGCGAGTCAGTCCGAGCTGGACCCGTCTCGGTCAATCGTCACGGCGTGCCGGACGGGGTAGCGCAGCGAGACGACAGCCGAGCTGCTCGCATGGCGCGGTTTCGATGCGGAGAACATGGACGGGGAGCAGAGGCGTGGCAACGGGACGGCTTGCCGATCTTGATCCCCGATGGGCGAACGGGCCCGGGAGGCGTGATCTCCTTTGTGGTCGATCCTCCGTCGTTGGCCACTTCTTGCCGGCCGCGCCTCGTCCAGTAGAACCCGTGAGCCCGGCGATCGCGCACGGGCTGGCGGTGACCAGCTCCGGGCCCAGCGGTCCGCGTCAAGCTCGGAGCGTCCAGCCCTTGGCCTTCCGGTCCCCGGTGGTGCCCACGACGACGCAGCAGTCAGCTGATCGTTGGCACCGAGGCCAGTCCTCGGTAGCCGGGAACGCCGTGGCGGCGAACCAGGAGCCTCTGGCCAGAGCAGTGAGCGGGCACTTCACCCCGGTCAAGGTGGACCTCAGACCGCCGCCGGCAGTACGCGCCAAGCGCGTCCTCAAATGGGCGCTCATCGTCCTTGGGGTGACCCTGTTCGGTTTCGGCTACATCGGCGCGCTCAGCGGAGCCATGGCGCACATGCAGCTCCATCTCCCCGCCCAGCTCCTCGGGATCGTGCTCGTCGTTGTCGGCGTGGCGCTGCGCACTCGACCTTCGTGACCGCCTGCGGCCACGCACCGCAGCCAAAGGCGTTCGGGACGCCCACGTCGACAGGCCCGAATCCGCTGTCGATGGGCGTCACGCCGCTGCGGCGTGACGCCAAGCGCGTTCGATCCCTTGAGCCCTGCGATGGCGGTGCCGGATCGGACAACGCGGCGAGACGGCGCTTGCCGCTCGACCCGACCGACTGGAGCCCGTCGCCCTCGGCCCCTAATCCCGACTAACATGGTCAACAATTACGCTCAGGAGGTCGGCCATGGCGACTGCGACGGACACCGAGGAGTACGGGCTGACGGTTGAGGTGCCCGACCGCCCGGGTGAGTTGCGCTTTGCCCAGGGGATGGGGAGCGTGCCCGAGCCGCCCGAGGTGGCCAACCCCCGCCACGGTCTCGCCCCCCGAGGCGCCCAAGCCGACCCCGCTTCGCCGGTCATCGACTTCGATTTCGCCCGGCGCGACGAGGTGTGGGCCGAGGGGCTGGCCCAGCTCTACGAGTCGGCCAACGCCCAGCAGTGGGACGCCACCACCGACATCGCCTGGGACCGGCTCGTGGATTTGCCCGACGCGGTGGAGTCGGCGGTGGCCCAGGTCATGACGTTCCTGGCCGAGAACGAGTTCGTGGCGCTGTACCTGCCAGCCAAGCTCCTGCCCCGAGTGCACCCGGAGTACACCGAGGTGGCCCTGGTGCTCGCCTCCCAGGTCAAGGACGAGGCCCGACACATCGAGGTGTTCACCAAGCGGGCACTTGCCGGCGGGAAGGGCCTGGGCAAGGTGGAGCCCGCCACCCAGTGGGCGCTGCGTTCGCTGCTGAGCCACGAGGACTTCACCGAGGTGTCGTTCCTACTGCACGTGGTGGGCGAGGGCACCTTCTTGGAACTGCTGCGCTTCTTGGAGATCCACGCTCCTGACGAGGTCACCCGCCAGATCATGCGCCGCACCCGCCGCGACGAGGCACGCCACGTCGGCTACGGCCTGGACCACGTCGGCTGGCGGCTGGCCCGCCAGCCCGAGCTCGCGACCGAGCTCCTGGCCGCGGCCGAGCGCCGGGCGGCGTTCGTGCGTGCCTCGGCCGGGGCCAGCGCGGCGGTGCAATCGGCGCTCGCGATCCTGGGCGGTGGCGGCACCCAGGACCGCCAGATCGAGTCGGGCGTGGAGGCCGTGAAGGACCTCTACCACCAGATGCACGACAAGCGCCTGATGCGCTTGCGCCGGGCCGGTTTCCCCGAGGAGGTCGCCCAGGAGATCTCCTCCCTGCACGGCGAGGCGGTCAAGACCTTCATGTGACGCGCCGCCCAGCGAAGCGAACCTAACCAATTGTCCAGGAACACCCGCGCGAGAGGATCCCAGCGATGAACGAGACGACCACCAACTTGAACGACGTCGACATGGCCACCCTGCACCAGCTGGTCGAGAAGTACCAGGTCGACCCCGAGGCGGGCCATTCCACTTGGTCGGCGAGGGTGCAGTGGCTCGGAGGGTTCCGGGCCGAGGCCCAGGTCCGCGAGCTTCCCCCGGTGCGAGCAGACGAGCCGACCTGGCTGGCGGGTACCGACACGGGACCCAACGCCGTCGAGCACCTGCTCGGCGCCTTGGGCCAGTGCCTGGCCGTCGGCTATGCGGCCAACGCCGCGGTGCGCGGCATCCGCATCGACGCGCTCGAGATCACCTTACGGGGCGAGATCGACCTGCCGGTCTTCCTCGGGCTCGCCGGGGGCAACGCGGGCTACGACCGCATCAACGTAGAGGTCCACCTCGACGCCGACGCTCCGAGGGACCAGCTGGAGGAACTGCACCGCCATGTGCTCGCCACCTCCCCGGTCGGCAACACCCTGGCCAACCCGGTCCAGGTCGAGGCACGCCTCGCACCAGCCGCAAGTTCGGACTAGAGAACGAGTACGGCCATGCACGTGGCGACTACACGTCGTCAGCACAACGGGGTTGTCTACGAGACCCACCCTCTGCGGCGCTCTTTCCGCGAGGGTGGCAAGGTGAAGAACGTCACGCTCGCGCCAACCTCTCGCACCTGCCGGCCGAGACGATCGAGCTCGTCCGTCAGTCGCTCAGGGACGAGACCCATGTGCTGGCCGGCGAGGGCTTCGACATCGAGCGCAGCCTCCCGCACGGCCACGTCGCCACCTCTACGCGTTGGCGGACAAGCTCGACATGGCAAAGCTGCTCGGACCTGCATGCGCCGAGCGGGACCTGGGCCTCTGCCTCGTCATCGTCCGGACCGCTCGCTCGGGGCAGGCTCGCCGGGGAATATGGTGGAAGCCATCGCGGGTGAGGATGTCGGCGTTCCGACCGAGCGCAAGCCGTCACCAGCCAAATCCTGCCGGGCGAAGGCGGCGCCGTCGCACGTCGCTTTCGCTCACCGCTCTGCAAACAGCTTCATCCATCGCCACACCACCAGACGCGGAACGCCTCCGGTGTCACCTCCTCCCTCGGCTCGCCGACTTTGGAAACTGACGACGGCGACCAAGGCGTCTCGGGCGGGTCGGCGAGCCTCACCGGAGCGAGATGCCTGCAGGGTCGATGGTAGGGAATGCGGCGGAAGTACCGCCATGCCTCGCCCGGGTACTGTTACTCCTAGTAGTAGACGAACCACCCATTGGGTATGTCGACGTCATGGGGACCCCTGCCAATCTCAGTGCGGCTCGGCGTCTTGAGCTGGCCTCGTACCTAAAGGCCCGTCGGGCCAGCCTGCAGCCACACGACGTCGGCCTGGATCCGCCACCGCGACGACGCAACACGCCTGGGTTGCGCCGGGAGGAGATTGCCCTGCTCTCGGGCGTGGGTGTCACGTGGTACACGTGGCTGGAGCAAGGCCGCCCCATCGCCACGAGCGAGCCAGTCATCGACGCGCTGGCCCGGACGTTACGCCTCGACCGCGAGGCGCACAGGCACCTGCGACGCCTCGCCGGTCTGCCCCTGCCCGACCTCGACCAGATCCCGGAAGGGGCAAGCCCCGATGTCACCCGCGTGCTCGACACCGTGCTCCCGGCGCCCGCCTGCCTACTCGGACCGAGATTCGACTTCGTCGCGTGGAACGAGACCTTCTCTCACATCTGGCAGCCCGAGACGCTGCCCGAGGGCCGGTGCAACGTCATGTGGCTGGCCTTCGCCGAGCCCGGGCGGCGGCGGACGTGGGTCAACTGGGAGCGGCGCAGCCGCGTCCTCCTCGCCGCGTTCCGAGCCGCCGCAGGAGAGCACGCCGGAGACTCCCGCTTCGCCGAGCTAGTCAGCGCGCTCAGTGACGCCAGTGACGAGTTCCGATCATGGTGGTCGACCTACAGAGGTACGCGAGTCCTTCGCCGGACCCCTCAAGGTCCGGGTGCCTGGCACAGGCACTATTGCCCTCGACGTGATCGAATTGGGGGTCAGGACCGATTCGACCCTCACTCTATCGGTGCACGCGCCCGCCTGTGGGGGCGACGGCAGGAAGCTCACGACGATGGCACGCGTCGCTCGGGGAAGTGCACGACGTTCGTACTCGGGACCGACCTGATGTGGATCAGCCGTTTGCGGTGCTCCCGGCGACGGAGGAGCGCTGCGGATCTGCCCTCTAGCCGTTCACCTGCTGCCCGCGGTGGTTGCGTGGATGCTGAAGGTCTGCTGGATCAGCTGGTCGAGACGCTGGGCGGTCATCCCGCCAACCTGGCGGCCGAGCAGCTTGCCTTGGGCGGAAATGAAGAAGGTGGTGGGCAAGCCGTACACGCCGTAGTCGTTGGCCGCGCTCGCGTGCGGGTCGAAGCCGAGCGGGTACTTGACTCCGGTCTGGGAGGCGAAGCTGAGGGCGGCGCCACGTTGGTCGTTGGTGTCGATCCCGACGAAGGCGACACTTCCTTGGAGCCGTCGGGCGGTGGCGGCGAGGGCGGGCATCTCCT
>JAJZMD010000046.1 GCA_021803085.1 Actinomycetes bacterium | reverse complement strand
AGTCCTGTCCGGTGCTGTCCCGGCGCCGTCGGTGGGCGCCGCGCCTGGAGTCCTGTCCGGTGCTGTCCCGGCGCCGT
This sequence comes from Actinomycetes bacterium, assembly GCA_021803085.1. Taxonomy (GTDB): domain Bacteria; phylum Actinomycetota; class Acidimicrobiia; order Acidimicrobiales; family RAAP-2; genus JAJYVT01. The sequence goes on along the minus strand of JAJZMD010000046.1, from coordinate 6,763 downwards.
CGGTGGGCGCCGCGCCTGGAGTCCTGTCCGGTGCTGTCCCGGCGCCGTCGGTGGGCGCTGCGTCGGGGGTGAGATCGGGCCGTTCGAAGCGAGAGCTGCCCCGGTCCCTCGACGGGGGGTTCGAGGCGGCCGGCGGGGTCCCGCTCGCCCTGCTGCCGGCCGAGCGGGCAACGACGCGTGAGGGACGGGGGTACTGAAGGGATGCGGCGATCGCCTCGGCATGGCGCCGAGCCTTGGTGATTGCGGCATCGAGCTCCTGCCACGTCCTGCCGCGAAGGACCTTCAGCCTCTTCCCCGCGATCTCGCGAAGGCGCGCCGACTCCTGGCGGTAACGCTCGGCGAGCCCGCCCATGACGAAGACCGTCGCCGGAGGGAGGAGCATGCCCGGCGGCGTAGGTTCGGTCGCGAGCGCAAGAAGGCGCAGCGAGGCGACCTCAGCGTCCTGCATTCGGCCGAGGATGTCCTGGAGCTGGGTCAACGTCTTGGCAAAGCGTACGGCGGGTTGGCCGTAGAGCACGGACGTGAACTCGAGGGTGTAGCGGAGCCGCTTCCCGCGGATGCGGGCACGGTGGAAGTCGTGCGCGGTCTGCGACCGGTGCGCCCGCTTCGCCGCGGCGCGCATGGCGCGATGGCGTTGCTCGCAGAGGGGCGCCGCCGCGATCGCGGCTGCGACGCGGGTGCCGGGTACGCGCCTGCTCGGCCCCTGGCGCGCGAGCGCGACGAGCGCGGCCGCGAGGCGCTCCCAGCGGGGAGAGTCGAGGGCGTCGAGCAGGCTCCTTCTCGCCTCTTCCCGCTGGGTCTCGAGGAGGGCCCGGAGGTGGGCGAGAGCGGTGCCGTGCTCGTCGCCTGCCCACCCTTCGGACCACCGACCCAGCTGCGCCATGTCCGAGAGCTGCACGTCGAGGTCTCGCACGGCTCCGAGCTCGGCGGCGATCCATCGCAGCTCTTCGCGCACGGCCGCGGCCCGCGACGGAAGTGCGGACGCAAAGACGTCCAAGGCGGCACGGAGCCGGCGCGTCGCGACGCGCATGTCGTGGAGCTCCTCGGGGTCCTCGCCCAGGCGGGTGCCCGACTCGTGCGAGAAGAGCTCACGGGCCTGCTTGCGGATCACCGCGTAGGCGAGGTCGCCCATCGTTGCGTCGGGCGGGACGTCGGTGGGCCCCAGGTCCGGAGGACCCGGTATGGACAGGCCCGCAGCGAGCAGTCCGGCCTCGAATTTGGAGAGCGCCGCGGGGCTCATCCCGGCCGAGTCGCGCAGGTCGGTCACGACCGGCGCGAGCGTGTCGAGCCAACCTGGAGCGACCTCCACCTCCACCCTCCGAAGCCGAGCGGGCGCCTGGTGGGGGCCGACCACGATCGTGGTGTCGTCGAGCGCGACCTCCGCGACCTCGACGCCCGCCGCTCGCAACGAGAAGGGCTGGCGCCGCGTGCGGACCTCCAGCACCTGCACCAACGGTCGTCGCCCCGCCACCGCGTGCACGCGTCGTCCGACTGGGCCGCTCGGCCCCAGCGCGGACAGCCCGGAGGGGAGCGACTCGGTGAGCTCGAGACGTCGCCGCAGCCCACCGGGCTCCGCGGGGCGCGTCTCTTTCAGCGTCACTTCGACGGCGCGCCCGCGTTGGCGCGTCCGCAGCACGAACCCCGCCTGCCCGACGCGCCAGTCCGCCGTGTCCACGTAGCGGTCGACGAGGCGACGCGTCGGTTTGGCGAGGACGGTGAGGGTCGGCACGTCGGCGTAGAAGCGGGTCGGGAGCACTGCGAGCCAGCGTTCGACGGGCCGGAGGTCCAATGCGTCGAATTGCCACTCGACCTCGGTGGTGCCCGCACCGGCCGGTCCGGCGGATCCGGCCTTTTCCGCAGTCCCGTCGGGTCTGCCCGCGACCTCGTCGGGTCTGCCCGCAGTCCCGTCGGGTCTGCCCGCAGTCCCGTCGGGTCTCTCCGCAGTCCCGTCGGGTCTCTCCGCAGTCCCGGCCACCCCGTTCTCGTCGCTCATCCGGAGCGAGGCTACTTCGGCGGCCGCCGGCCACGTGGCGGTCCACGCCCCAGACAGTTCGACGCGAGTCGAGAGTCGGTGACGCTCGCCGGCAGGCGGAATGCACCACCGCGCGAGGAGTCCACCGGTAGGCTCCCGGACGATGGCGTCGAGCGCGGCCACCATGCTCCTGGACAAGCCACGCGAGGCGATCGTCCGTGCGGCCGGTGGGATGGTCGTCCGTCGCACGCCCGGAGGTGAGTTGCAGGCTGCCGTCGTTCACCGCCCGGAGCGGTTGGACTGGACCTTCCCGAAGGGGAAGCTCGCACGGGGCGAGACGTTGGAGGAGTGCGCGATCCGCGAGGTTGCCGAGGAGAGCGGCTTTACCTGCCGCCTCGGCTCCTTCGTCGGCCACACCGAGTACCGCGACCGAAAGGATCGCCTGAAGGTCGTCGCGTACTGGGTCATGGAGGTGGAGTCCGGCGAGTTCGCGCCCGGGCGCGAGGTGGACGAGCTGCGGTGGGTTGATCTCGCAGGTGCCGCGCGCCTGCTCACCTACGAACGGGATCGCGAGCTCCTCGTCGCCCTCGGGGCCGCGGCCCGCGACCTCTTCGCCGACCCCGCGGATGCCGGTCTCCGGCGAACTGCGGTCCTGGGCGCTCCGGCGGTCCCGGGCGACAGGGACGGGGACTGAGGCCGCAGCTCGGCCGCCGCCTGCTCAACTGCCGTACCCTGGCAGGGTGTGCGGGCGGATCGCGCAGAGTGAACCGAGCCGGTACGCGCAGCGCCTCGGAGCTCTCATCGACACCGAGCTCGACTGGCGTCCCAGCTGGAACATCGGGCCGAGCGCGCCGGTTCTCGGGGTACGCGAGCGCCACGGCGAGCGCGTGCTCTCGTCGTACCTGTGGGGCCTGCTGCCGGGATGGTGCGACGACCCGAAGGCGGCCGCGCGCACCTTCAACGCGCGTGCAGAGTCGGTGGCGACGAGGCCGATGTATCGGCAGGCGTACCGCCGGCGCCGCCTTCTCGTCCCGGTGGACGGCTTCTACGAGTGGGCTGCGGTCCCGGGGTCCCCGCGCAAGCAGCCGTACTACTTCGAGCGCGCGGACGGCGAACCTGTCGTGCTCGCCGGGCTCTGGGAGCACTGGGAACGAGGCGACGACCGCCGGCTGACGGCGACCGTGCTCACCTCGAGGGCGGGCCCCGACATGCCCGTGCACGACCGCCAGCCCGTGGTGCTCGAGCCGGAGGACTGGGAGCGCTGGCTCGATCCCGCCCTCGGCGAGGACGAGGTGCGGCGCGCGCTCCTCGAACCCAGGAGTGGCGTTCTCGTGCACCACCCCGTGAGCGTGGAGGTGGGCTCCGTGCGCAACGACGGCCCGCATCTGTTGAAGGCCGTCGTTGCGATGCCCGGTGCCCCCTCCTGAGCGCGGGGGACCTACGGGCGCGGAGCGAGAGGTGGGGGAACGCGTGAGGGGCGCGTGGCGACGTCCGGCGGCACCGCGGCCGGGGTGCGGCTGAGCGCTTCCAGCACCAGGGCGATCGCGCGGTCCAGCTGCGGGTCCCTGCCCGCCGCCCAGTCCTGCGGCGTCCTGGGCACCTCGACGTCGGGGTCGACGCCATGGTTCTCCACGGTCCATCCGACGTCGGCGAACCAGAACGAGTATCGCGGCTGGGTCACGCTGGTCCCGTCCACGAGCGTGTAGCGGCCGTCGATCCCGATGACCCCTCCCCACGTGCGGGTGCCGACGATCGGGCCGAGGCCGAGCTGGCGGAACCCTGCAGTGACGATGTCTCCGTCCGAACCGGCCTGCTCGTTCGTGACGAGGACTCGCGGGCCGCGCGGCGCGTTCGGCGGGTAGGTCATCGGGCCGATGTGGCGGCCGACGTCCCACGCGCGCACCGTCCTGCCGAGCGTCTCGAGCACGAGCGACGAGGTGTGCCCGCCGCGATTGTCCCTCACGTCGATGACGAGCCCCTCGCGGGCGACCTCGACGCGCAGGTCCCGGTGGAGCTCCGCCCACCCGGCCGCGACCATGTCGGGGATGTGCACGTAGCCGACGCGGCCGTCGGTCATGGCATGCACGTGCTCTCGGCGTCCCGCGACCCAATGCTGGTACCGCAAGGGTCGCTCGTCGCCGAGCGGCTCGACCACGACCTCGCGCGTCGACCCGGCAGCGTCACGCACGGTCAGCTCGACCGGCTTCTCTGCGGCGCCGACGAGGCTGGCGGCCGGGCCGAGCACCGGGTCGACCGGTCTGCCGTCCACGGCCAGGATCGCATCGCCCGGCCTGATCCCGGTTCCCGGCGCGAGCAGGGGCGCCCGCGCGCCCAGCACCGAGGACTCTCCGGGTAGCAACCGTACGATGCGCCAGGTCCCGTCCGCCCCTCTCTCCAGGTCGGCCGCGAGGAGACCGAGGGCGCGCTCCTCCTCCACGGGTCGGGGAGGCGGCGTCTCGTACGCGTGCGACGTCCCGAGCTCTCCGTGCACCTCCCACAGGAGCTCGGAGAGATCGTCGCGCGTCGCGATCCGGTCGAGCAGCGGGCGGTAGCGCGTGATCACGCCGTCCCAGTCGACACCGGCCATGTCGGCGACCCAGAAGTGGTCGCGCATGAGGCGCGCCGCCTCCTCGTACATCTGGGCCCACTCACGAGGCGGGTCGATCTCGACACGGACGCGGCTCGAGTCGATGTCGACGACATCCGGCGAGGGGTCGTCGTGCGGAGATGTCTCCACCCGGTGGTCCGCGGGTAGCGCACGCAGATGCGCAGCGTCGCGTACCACGATGGTCTTGCCGTCGCCGCTCACGTCGTAGGAGTCGAGCGCGTCGACGAGGTGCGACTCGTGGCCCTTCGAAAGGTCGAACCTGACGAGCCACGCACGACCTGGTTTCGCGCCGATCCCTGCGCGCCCTTCGCCGAGGGTGCCCTCGATGGGCTCGGACAGCCAGAGGAAGCCGTCGTGGGCGGCACGGAGCTGGGCGTACCGTCCTGCGGCGACGGGGAAGGGGACGACGCGCTCGGTCAGCCCTTCACTGTCGATCCGCACTTGGGCCGGCTCCGGGGCCTCGGCCAGTTCGCTTTCGTCTCCTGTCCCGTGCCCGACCGCGTCTCCTGTGCCGTGCCCGACGGCGTCTCTTGCCCCGTGCCCGACGGCGTCTCCTGCGCCAGTGGCCTCGACCCCCTGGCCGCCTCCGGCCGCGTCGCCGCCGCCCCCGCCGCGCGCCGCCGTCGCGCCCTTCCCGCCGTGCGCCGCCTTCCCGTCGGCCTCCGCTGCGCCGTGCCTCGGCCGCCCGTGCGGCTCGGCGTCGAAGGGAGAAGGCGTCGTCGCCGCGAGCGGGACGAGGTACGGGCGAACCCCCGCGACGAACGAGAGGTCGAAGACGAACGCGTCGTAGAGGGGATCGAGCGTCCTGGTCGAGAGGAAGGCGAGGTACTTGCCGTCGGTGCTGAACGCCGGCTCGTCGTCGACGAAGCGAAGCGGGGTGACCTCGACGGTGTCCCCAGTGGCGATCTCGGCCAGCCTGATGTGCCGGAGCGGGTCAGGGCCTGCTTCCGACCAGGCGACGTAGCGCGAATCCGGTGAGAACGTGAGGCCACTCGCGTCGCCGTGCGACGACGAGGACACCGTTCGCAGCTCGCCGTCGTCGAGGCGGACGAGCACGACGCGCCCGTCGTGCGTCGCGACCGCCGCGTGCGCGGCGTCGGGGGACACGGCGAGGTCGAGCACCCTGCCGAGCGCGCCCGCGCCGATGCGGCGGCGGTCTTCGGGCAGCGGGCCATGCGCCGGCACGATCTCGATCGCGTCGTCCCCCCGGGCATCGGTGACGAACAGGACCGTCGCGGAATCCCCCGCGCCGACCGCCGTCGGAAGGCGCGCCCGTACCCCGTCACCGCCGCCGAGGCGTCGCGCGGGACCCCGCTCATGGGTCAGCCAGTGGATCTCGCCGCGAGCCTCGACCGCGCTCGCCCGGCCGTCGTGGTCCGGCGCGTGCTCGCCGAGGACCTCCGCCGCCTTGAGCGAGTGGACGAGGCGGCCGCTCCTCGGGGCACCCAGCGCGATCTCGATGCGCGCCGGCGTGGCATCGCGCGTGAGCTCGTCGATGCGGTAGAGCTCGCCGGCGCACTGGTACACGACGACGAGCCCGTCGCTCGACGCGGCACGCGCGTAGAAGTCGTCGTGGTCGCTGTGACGCCGGAGGTCGGTCCCGTCGGGGAGCGCGGAGTAGATGTTGCCGTAGCCCTCGTGGTCCGAGACGAACGCGATCCGCTCGCCGACGAGCACCGGGTCCTCGAGCTGTCCGTGGAGGTCGTTCAGGTACGGCACGAACGATCCGCTGCCGGTGCGGTCGATCCACAGCGCGGCGGCCGTCCCTCCCCGGTAGCGCTTCCACGACGCTCCCCGGCGAAGGCTCTGGTTGACGCCGAGGACGACGGCGCCACTGGGACCCGTGCTGAGCGCGCTGATCGGGCCGTAGGGGAGGCGTTCGAGCCCCGATCCGTCGACGGCGACCGAGTACGCCCAGGTGCGGCTGCGGAAGGGCTCGCCGGCGGCCGACACGAGAAGCACCCGCCCGTCGGACGTCCAGCCGAGGGGGCGCGTCCAGTCGTCACCGAGGTAGGTGAGCCGCCGCACGTCCTCGCCCGCGGTCGAGACGAGAAACACCTCCGGACGGCCGTCCCGGCGGCTCGCGTAGGCGATCCACGCCCCGTCGGGCGACAACGCCGTGTGCGACGCCGGGGCGCGGTCTGCGGTGAGCCGCCGGGCGGTGCCGCCGGCGAGAGGGGCCA
>JAJZMD010000022.1 GCA_021803085.1 Actinomycetes bacterium | reverse complement strand
GTGCGGGCTTGCCACCGAGGGTCCGTTCGAACGCTACGCCCGATCGGGACGACTGTGAAGACCGTTGTTCAACAGCGCCCTAGTGTCCCGATTCTGAGATTCGCTGACAATAGTGGGCGAGGCTGTCGAGGATCTCGTCAGCGGTCTTGTGCCACACATACGGTCGGGGCTCCTCGTTCCACATGCCGACCCACTCGGTGATCGACTGGGCGAGCTCCTTGACGCTGCGATGAGTGCCGCGGCGCAGCCACTTCATGGTGAGCTCAGCGAACCACCGCTCGACGAGGTTCATCCACGACGAGGAGGTCGGCGTGAAGTGCAGCTCGAAACGGGGATGACGAAGTAGCCAGCGGTGGATGGCTGGAGTCTTGTGAGTAGATGAGTTGTCGAGCACGATGTGGACGGCGAGATCCTCTGGCACCGACTTGTCGATGAGCTCCAGGAACTTCTTGAACTCGATGGCGCGGTGACGCTTGGTGAGCTGGTGAAGCACCGTCCCACTCGCGAGATCGAGCGCGGCGTACAGGTCGATCGTGCCGTGGCGGACGTAGTCGTGGCTGCGGCGCTCCGGTACGCCGGGCAGCATCGGGAAGATCGGCTGCGTGCGATCGAGAGCCTGCACTTGGGTCTTCTCGTCCACACAGAGCACCACGGCCCGTTCGGGCGGGTTCAAGTAGAGCCCGACCACGTCGCGGACCTTGTCGATGAACAGCGGGTCCTCGGAGAGCTTGAAGGTGTCTTCGAGCCAGGGCTTGAGCCCGAAGGCCTTCCAGATGCGACTGATCGTCGGCTGGGACATCCCGGTCGCCCGAGCGAGGCTTCGCGTCGACCAATGCGTGGCGTCGCTCGGCTTCTCGGTCAAGGTCTTCACCACCACCGCCTCGACGTGGTCGTCGGTGATCGCGCGGGGAACGCCCGAGCGGTGCTCGTCAGAGAGACCCTTCAGCCTCTTGTCGACAAAGCGCTGGCGCCACTTGCCGACCGTCACCGGGTTACAGAACAGCTCTGCGGCAACCTGCTGGTTCGTCTTGTCCTCCGCGCAGGCGAGCACGATCTTTGCTCGAAGCGCCAGGCTCTGCGGGCTCTTCGGGCGGCGTGCCCAGCGCTGCAGCGTCTCGCGCTCCTCGTCCGAGAGCACGAGCTTTGCCTTCGGTCGTCCCCGTTGTGCCATAGCTGCCTCCCATCGTCGCTGATGGAAGGCAGAACGCGCCTCACCGGGAGGAAATTCCGCGATCAGAGATATTTCTTGCGAATCTCAGAATCGGGACGAACCGGGTGTTGGCCCGTGCCCGCCCGCCGGACGCCGCGAACTCGACCGAGCCGTACCTCACGACCCGAACCGCCCCGTTCCTGCTCCCCGGCATCGCCCGCCTGCCTCGTCCCCGCGCTCCCGGCCCCTCGAGGTCGGCGTCCCCGTCCCGCTTCCGAGCGCCGCACCGCCGGGCCCCCTTCGAACCTCTGCATGCGGCCCCGACCCGCTCCCCCCCGGCGAGTGGTGCACGGGGCCACCCCCGTCGTCACGGCGACATCATCGCGCCCGCCCCGGTCGCCGACCGGTTCTCGGGGAGGGACCGGGTCGCTCAGCCGGCGGTGAGCAGGGGAGCGGCGTGCAGGTCGATCTTGAGGGCGTGGCTCATCGGCGTGAGGAGCGAGCTCGCGAGCAGGTCCCACCCGGTCGGCGCCAGGTGGACGCCGTCGGAGTAGCGGATCTGCTGGACGCTGCCGTCCACCTTCTTGTACTGCACGAAGGTGCCGTGCGAGCCGGAGAGGGTGGCCCAGGACGAGACGTAGGTCACACCCGAGTGCGTGGCGGCCGCCTCCTCGGCGAGTCGGTTCACGTGCGACGCGAAGGCCGAGTTGACCGCCGGCGAGTTGAGGGGCGGCAGGCCGACCCAGACCACGTGGGAGCCGGCCGCCAGCGCCTCTTCCATGAGCAGGTTGATCCGCTGGAGGTAGACCGTGTTCCACGTCGTCGTCCCGTAGGCGATCCCCTGGCCGTTCGCCATGGAGAGGGCCTGGTCGTCGTTGGCGCCCATCATGACCACCACCACGCCGGGGTGGTAGGTCTTCAAGTCGGCGGCGAGGGCGGCGGGCCAGTTGTAGTAGTCGGGGCGGGCGAGCCCGGTGTCGATCTGCGCCTTCTGCACGACGCGGACGTAGGGGTCGTGGCTGAAGACGTCGCCGAGGCCGAAGCCGAGGTCCTCTCCGATGGAGTCGCCGATGTCGAGCATGACGAGCGGGTGGGCGACGGTCGGCTGGGCGAGCGGCGGTGGCCAGGTGGTCACCGGCGTGAGGTTGGACACGCCCTCGCCGACGCGGGTGTGGGGATGGGGCGCGAGCCCGGTGGCGCCGGCGTCGTTCGGCGCCCGGAGGATGACAGAGGGCAGGGGTGGGGGCGGGAGGACGGGGCTCGCCGCCGGACCGTTGCGCCCGAGAGCGCTGTCGGCCGCGTTCACCGGCCCCGAGAAGTGCAGGGCGTTGCTCAGGGCCGCCAGGGGGCGGAGCACCGAGAGGGCGACGCTCCTTCGCGTCCCGAAGGGCGAGGAGAGGGCGTTGTGGTACAGCTGGTTGGCGTCGAAGAGGGTCCAGATGGCAAAGCACAGGAGGCCGACGGCGAGCACCCGGCCCGCCGAGGCTCGTGACCCGCTCGGCTGGCCGAACACGGCCCGGTCGACTCGCGGAGCCTTCTCTCCGAGGCGGGCCGTCAGCACCCTGCGTCCGGGGAGCCGCTCGTCGACCACCTGCACCCGGTTGGCGACGGCGGCGGCGGTGGCGAGCGCGCCCCGCCTCGGCCCCGCCGGCGCCGTCCCGGGTCGCGCAGCACGGCGGGGCCGCTCCGGTCTCGGGGTCGCGCCAGGGCGGGCCTCTGTGGCCTCTTTCCGGGCCGGCGCCTCTCTCCCGGCGGACGGGCGGGAGCGCCCGTCCGGGGCGGCCCGGCCGTCGCGGTTCGCCGCCTCCCGGACGGACGTGGCACGCGTCTCTCCCTGCCGCTGCTCGGCGCCGGCCCGCTGCGGGCCGCGCCTCGGGGCCGCGCCGCCGTCGGCGGCCCGGGCGCTCCCGTTGCCCCTCGCGGCGCCGTTCACCCGCCGCTCCCCCCGGTGGCGCTCGGGAGCCGGGGCCTTGTCGGCTGAGGCGGACGAGGAGCCTCTCGTCGACTGCCCGGCAGGACGGCCGTTGGCCCTCTTCGCCGGTGCGCCCCGTGCCCGCCGCCCGCTGTCCCGGCCCCCGGCGGCGTCCCCGTCGGCCCCCTTTCCCGGCCGCGACGCACCGGCGTCCGCCGCCTCCTCGGGCGGTGGCGCCGGCTCGCGGCCGCGGCCGACGATGCGGACGTGGCGCGGCTGCGGGCCGGGTGACGAGGGGGGAGGGGGGCGGCGGTCCACGATCAGAAGCGGAAGTAGATGAACGGTGCCACGCCCGGCGGGCCGAGCGTGGTGATGAACAACAGGACGCCTGCCAGTGTCGCGCCCTGGAGCACCACACCGAAACGGCCGAACGCCTCCTGGCAGGCCGTGGCGAATCCCTTCGGCAGGTACTGGATGCCGATCCCGACGGCGATGGCGAGGACGACGGGGAAGGTGACCATCGGCGAGGGCATCGTCCAGCCGGTGACGAGGCGCGACAGCATGTCCCAGGCGTTGCCGAAGCCGGTCGCCCGGAAGAACACCCAGCCGAGGCAGACGAACTGGAAGGTCGCGAAGCGCTGCCAGGCGACGGCCAGGCGCCCCTCGGGCATGGCCGGCAGGCCCGCCTTCACGCGGCGCTGGCGCCGGTAGTGGCCGAGGCTCTGGCCGACTCCGTGGATGGCGCCCCAGGCGACGAAGGTCCAGGCGGCACCGTGCCACAGGCCGCCGAGGAGCTCGGTGATCATGAGGTTGCGGTAGAGCATGGCGAGGCCGCCCTGGCTGCCGCCGAGGGGGATGTAGAGGTAGTCGCGCAGCCAGAACGACAGCGTCATGTGCCAGCGGCGCCAGAAGTCCTGCAGGCTGCGGGCGGTGTAGGGGGCGTTGAAGTTCTCCGGGAACCGGAAGCCGAGGAGCATGGCGCAGCCGATGGCGATGTCGGTGTAGCCGGAGAAGTCGCAGTAGATCTGGACGGCGTATCCCCAGACGGCGAAGATCACCTCGAGCGCCGAGTGCTGGTTCGGCGCCGCGAAGACCGGGTCGACGATCGCCGAGGAGACGTAGCTCGAGAGCACGACCTTCTTGAACAGCCCCGCCATGATCAGGTAGGCGGCCCGTGGGAAGTCGATGTGGCGCGGGTTGCGCCGGTGGGCCCGCTCGATCTGGGGGAGCAGCTCCGAGCCGCGCACGATCGGGCCGGCGACGAGGTGGGGGAAGAAGGCGACGAAGACGGCGACGTCGAGTGGGGGTGCCGGGACGAGGCGTTCCCGGAAGATGTCGATGACGTAGGACAGCCCCATGAAGGTGAAGAAGCTGATCCCGACCGGAAGGGTGATGTTGAGCAGGGGGAAGGGCCCGTGCAGGCCGAGGCTGTGCAGGGCGTTGTCGATGCTCTGGGAGGCGAACCCGTAGTACTTGAACCACCCGAGCAGGCCGAGCTCCACGACGACGGTGAGGGTCAGCATGGCCCGGCGGCGGCGCAGCGTCGGCGCCCTGTGGACGAGGACGCCCCCGATCGTCGTGGCGGCGGTCGACCCGGCCAGGAGGAAGACGAACCGCCAGTCCCACCAGCCGTAGAAGACGTAGCTGGCAGCCAGGATGAAGACCTTCCACCACCTCGGGAACGGCGCGAGCAGCCAGTTCAGGGTGAAGACGATCCCGAAGAAGATCGCGAAGTCGATCGTGGGGAAGAGCAACGGCCAGCCTCAGAACGCGCCGCCGGCGCACCCGGCGCGCACCGACGAGGGAACGTTACTCAGCCAACATGAAGGCCTGAGATCGGGCAAGGAGTCGTTCACAGCAAAGGGCCCCGCGGCGTCATCACAGCTCTGACGCCTGCGGGGCCCTTCAGCTTGCGGAACGCCTCGGGAGGGAGACGGCTCCCTGCTCGCGGCCGGTGGGCCGGGGCGAGCCGGCTACTGGTGCGCCTTGATCGCCTCGATCAGCTTCGGCAAGACGGTGTGGACATCGCCCACGACGCCGAGGTCGGCGATGGTGAAGATCGGCGCCGACTCGTCCTTGTTGATGGCGATGATGTTCTTGGCGCCCTTCATGCCGACCATGTGCTGGGTGGCCCCCGAGATGCCGCAGGCGATGTAGACCGTCGGCTTCACCGTCTTGCCGGTCTGGCCGACCTGGTGGGAGTAGGGCACCCAGCCGGCGTCGACGATCGCCCGGGAGGCGCCCGGCGCCCCGTGCAGCAGGCCCGCCAGCTCCTCGACGAGGGCGTAGTGCTCGGCCGAGCCGAGCCCCCGGCCGCCCGAGACGACGACCGCCGCCTCGTCGAGCTGGGGGCCGGACCGCTCCTCCTCGTGGCGCCCCTTCACCTTGGCGCCGTCGGTGGCACCGGTGTCGGGGAGCTCGATCGAGGCGACCTCGGGGGCGCCGCCGCCGGCGGGCTCGGCCGCGAACGACTTGGCGCGGATGAGGAAGATCCCGGGGCTCTCGCCGGTGAAGCGCGCCTTCAGGACCTGCGTGCCTCCGAAGATGGCGTGCTCGGAGACGAGGGCGCCGTCCTCTGCGGAGAGGCCGACGATGTTGGTGAGCACCGGGCGGTCGAGACGGGCCGACAGGCGGCCGGCGACGTCCCGGCCGTCGTAGGTCTGGCCGACGAGAAGGGCGTCGGGCGCGCCCTCCGCCTCGATCAGCGCCGCGATGGCGGCCGCCACCCTCGGCCCGGGGAGCGAGTCGCCGACGTCGCCGGCGTCGTAGACCTTCGTGGCCCCGTGCTCCCCGAGGGTGGCGGCCGCCTCGGCGGCTCCGCTCCCCCAGGTGACGGCGCCGACGGTGCCGGCGAAGCTGCGGGCGGCCGCCAGCAGCTCGAGCGCGACGGTCGACGGCTCGCCGTCGCGCTGTTCGGCGAGTACCCAGATCCTGTCCACGTCCGCTCCTCCTAGAGAACCTTGATCTGCTCGAGATAGGCGACGATCCGCTGGTGGGCGTCGCCCTCGTCGGTGACGATCTCCCCCGCCTTGCGCTCCTCGGCCGCCTGGACCGAGATGACCTCCTGGCGGGCGCCCGCCGCGCCGACGGCGGAGGCCTCGAGGCCGAGGTCGGCGACCGTCAGCTCCTCGACCGGCTTCGAGCGGGCCGCCATGATCCCCTTGAAGGAGGGGTAGCGGGGCTCGACGACGCCGGCCGTCACCGTGACGACGGCGGGGAGCGGGCTCACGACCTCGTCGTAGCCGGCCTCGGTCTGGCGCTGGACCGTCACCGAGTCCGGGCTGACCTCCACCTTCTTCGCGAAGGTGACCGCCGGCCACCCGAGCAGCTCGGCGAGCTGCACCGGGGTGGTGCCGGTGTAGCCGTCGGTCGACTCGGTCGCCGCCAGGACGAGGTCGGGCTGGATCCGGGACACGGCGGCGGCGAGCACCTTGGCGGTGCCGAGGGCGTCCGAGCCCGCCAGCGCCTCGTCGCTGATGAGCACCGCCTTGGCGGCCCCCATGGCGAGCGCCGTCCGCAGGCCGGACGTCTCGTTGTTCGGCGCCATCGAGACGAGGGTGACCTCTCCCCCGCCGGCGGCCTCGACGAGCTGCAGGGCCATCTCGACCCCGTAGGAGTCCGAGTCGTCGAGGATGAGCTTGCCTTCCCGCACGAGGGTGTGAGTCGACGGGTCGAGCGCGAGCTCGCCGGCCGGATCGGGGATCTGCTTGACGCAGACGGCGACGTTCATGCCCCTGATTGTTCCCGACCCGGCACTCGCTTAGCCAACTGGACCTCGCCCGAGGGCTCGGCGGGCGAGGGTGACGTCGTTCGTGATGACGGCGTCCACCCCAAGCCGGCCGAGCTCGGCCACCCTGGCGGGGTCGTCGACCG
>JAJZMD010000248.1 GCA_021803085.1 Actinomycetes bacterium | reverse complement strand
GGCGGTAGGTCGGGCGCACCGCGGACTGGAACGCCACGCCGTAGCCGTCGAGGAGCTCGAGAGCAGACGCGTCCAGCACCTTGGCGCAGGATCCCGCGGGAGGCGTCCTTGTCTCTTGACGAAGCGAACGGCGAGACGTGCTCATTTCCCCTTCGTCCGGTGTGTGCCGGATTCCGTCAGTTGGCGCGCTCAGCGACACGTCACCATCTGAGCGTCCATACGGTCAGCATTAACGGCAAGCAGGTGCTCGATAGAAAATGATGCTCAACGATTGGGCGCGCAGTTGCTCACCCGTCCTGCGAGCGGGTCGAACCACGCTCCGCGATGGATGTCGGCCTCGGTGATCGGCAGGTAGGCGAGCGCGTCGGACTTCGTAGCGAAGGTCTGGGGGGCGGCGTGCAGCCGGCCTTCGTGCCAGTAGCTGGCCGGCCAGCTACCGGACGACCTCTTCCGGACCAAACCGAAGTGTCGACGTGCCATCTAGGCCTCCTTGGGGGGTAGATGAGCGTGGCGAGGCGGTGCCTTGTCACGGCAGGCGCCCCACCCATGGGCCGGCCGCTGCCTCTGCCGGGCGAGCCGCCCACCTCGGCGGGTGCCCCGGACCGCAGATGCCCCGTCGAGGGCTTGTCGTCGATGCGGCGGTACGATGCGTTCGTGCAGCTCACCGCCGCGTTGACCCGGGAAGACGAGTGGTACGTGGCGCGCTGCCTCGACGTCGAGGTCACGAGCCAGGGCCACACGGTCGAGGAGGCACTGGCGAACCTGCGGGAAGCCCTCGAGCTGTACTTCGAGGGCGCGGAGCTGCCCGAGGAGCTCGAGCCACCGATCATCGCCACGATCCGCATCCCTGCGTGAGCCCGGCGCTGCCGGTCCTCTCGGGCGCCGAGGCGATCCGTGTCCTCGAGAGAGCCGGGTTCGCACAGGTGAGCAAGCGAGGCGGCCACGCCAAGCTTCGCGGCGCGAGCCGGCGTGTCGTCATCGTGCCGCTCCACGACCAGTTGGCACGTGGAACCCTGCGCTCGATCGTCCGACAGGCGGGACTCTCCGTCGAGGAGTTCGAGTCGCTGCAATGAGCCGACATCGGCACGAGGTGTGCCCATTCAGGCGTGGAACCCCCCCCGGCCGCCGCTGCTCCTCGATCCAGCGCCGGATCTCGGCGAGGTCGAAGCGGACGAGCCGGCCGACCTTCACTGTCGGGCCCTAGTACAAGGTCAAGCGCTTCGCCGATCGTCGACGTACCGACGGTATTGCCACCTACGAGCAGCGTGTTCTCGGAGAAGGCGACGCGACCTTTGGCGACGCCGCGGAAGTTCTCTATCTCCAGCAGACATACCGTCATGAAGGCCTTTGAGCCACGGCGCCAATCTTGTCTCTCTGATTGCGGTCCGTCGCCGAGTACTGGCCCATCACGCCCATAGTTCCCGAACCGCCCCCAACCAGACGGCTTGCGTGATGCCGAACCGCTCGGTGAAGGCGGTCCTGGTTGCAGCCGCTCGTACGTGGTTACCAGTCAACCCGTGTACGTCGGCGTGTTCCGCACGAAACCTGGTGCGGAAGAGCCGGACGGCAACTACGGACGATGGCGAGCGGAATGTGAATCAACCAGGTGATTTGGCTGAATTGTGGCGAGACTTGGGACGCCCGAATCGGTGATCTCGCTCCGCCCCCTGCGCGCACAGAAGGACGCGACGGAATGACGACCCCTCGTCGTCGCGTAAGCAGCGCCGAACGGCACCTATGGCGTCGAGTCCTGTGCTGCGGCGCCGCCCTCGACCGGCTTCATGCGCGAATGACAGATACGTCCGCTGCGTGGGCTGCGAGCGCCCGGAGGTCACCGATGTCGCCGGTGAGAACCGACCCACTCGGCTCGGCAATGGCGACGATGAGCGCATCGACGGCCGATCCTCGCTGCGCGGCGGCGCGCAGTATGCCGGCTCGGCGAGCGAGGTGCTCGGGGACCTCGTCGACGACGTCGCAGGTTTTCAAGAACCTGTTCGTAACGGCGTCGTGCTGCGGGCGGCCGCTGAGGCACTCGACGAGGACCACGGTCGACACCACGGGCGGCCAGATGCCTTGGCGAACGAAGACGGTGATCAGCGCAGCGGCATCCTGGCTCCGTCGGGCGAGGCGAGATACGCCTCCGGAGTCCAGCACCAGTCGCGTCACGACGCCCGGCTTGCGTCCCCGGGGCGTCTGACCTGGTCTGCGACGGCCTCGGCCCTGGCCACTGCCGCGTCGTCAGGCGGTCCGACCTCGGCGACGAGCTCATCGACGTAGCGTGCCGTCTCCTCGAGCAGCGTCTGACGTCGAAGCTCGGCCTGCACGGCCCTGCGCAGCAGGTCCGAGGCCGGCAGACCTCGGTCCTTGACGGCGCGGTAGAGGTCGTCTGGAAGGTAGACCTGCATCCGGGGCATACGCCTACTATACGCCTAGGTCCGGAGTCGTTCGAGCACGATCTCCTGCTCGGTCGGTGCACATCGACAGCGGCGGATCAGGAGCAGATCGACAGCGCACAGCGTCACCGGGCGCCCCGACCTGGACAGCGCAGATCGGCACGGCGGGCGCCGTGGGCTCCAGTTGTCACGTGGTCTCCGCCGGTCGCCACCTCCGCGCTGGATTGGACTCCTGGGCCGTCCATGACTGCGGCGGGCCGACCACTTCGAGAACGTCAGAGAGCCAGAACGAGACGTCCGGGTCCCAACCAGCGAGGAAGGTTGCTGACTCCGTGTCCATCGACAGCGCTCGGCCAGAGGTCGCGAGGTACCCGTTTAACGTGAGGTGGACCGCGTCGTAGTCACTCGCGGCGGCCGACCAGTCGGGAATGATCCACCGGCGGTCGAGCCCGGTCGCGATCGACCAGTGAGCGATCCGTTTGCCCGTGACATCGATGCCGTAGGTCGAGACGAGTTCCATCCACTTGTCTGCGCCGTCGATCTCGAAGACCCGCACCGACCCGCTCGGGCGCACTGGCCAACACAGCGCCATCGGGGCTTCGTGAGTGTCCTCCTCGAGCAGCAACCCGACCGCACCAAGACCCGGGCGCGACCGCGTCGTGGCGGCGACGACCGGTGGATGCTGTCCGTAGCGTTCGAGATCCCTGGCGAGAATCGACCACTGCGGCGTGGACCACCACGGACCGCCCACCCATTGCCCCCGGTGGCGCGTGCCGGGACCGGTCACCTGGTCCCGCCAAACCTCGAGGACGGCTCGAGCGCCCTGGAAGGCGGGAGCCGCCTTGACGCTCCCCTCTCTTTTGTCGACGAAGACCTGGCGCGAAGGATCGAGCCCGGCCGACCACCACGTCGCTGCGGGCGACGCCGCAATGCGAGCCGCGACCGGCGCAAGCGCGGCGGAGAGCCGCGGATCAGCGAGCGCCACGTCCATCTCGTCGGGCTCCTGCCAGTAGCGCGCTTCGTCGACGGAGTCGGCGACGCACTCGAGGAGCTGCTCCTCGTTCGCTGGATCGGCGAGCGCGGCGAAGTCGATAGCCGGAAGGAACTCCTCGAGCACCCGTAGCAAGCTGTCCGGCTCGGGTTGGAAGATGGCTCTCCAGAATGGCGACGAGACCGGATCGGGATGGAGTCGATCGAGCACCGTCCAACAGAGACGACGTCCCCTCGGACCCTTGTCGAGACCGGTCCCAGCATCGCCCGCGGTCATCGGGAGCACGTTATCGGCGAAGATCGCCCCGTTCCGAGCTACCTCGACTGGTCGCTAGGTACGTGGGCCGTCGGGGGAGCAGCTCCCGCACGGGCTTCGCTACCGAATGTCGCGCCAGAAACGTCAGTCATCGTCACTGGTCGACCAGCGCAGATCGGCACATATGGCGTCTCCTCGTGATGCGCCGGCGGCGGTCCATCCCGGCAGGCGACGGGGTGGTCGCCGGCAGCTCAGGTGGGCGCCGGCTCGGTCAGAGTCGGCGGATCTCGAAGCGTCCTTCGAGTTGCGTGGCGAGGCCCGCCATGTCGCCTGGGTCCGAGGTGAGGATTTCCACCGGCCCCCCAAATTTCTTCTGTGGTCCCCTCCAATTCGGCGCGGCTCGTACCGAGACCGTGCCGTTACATGTAACATTGAGGTATGGCTACCGACCGTGGTTCGTCCGTTCGGACTCGTGTGCAGGCGCATCGGGCGCGGCTTCGCGCGGAGGGGTTGCGCCCAGTCCAAATCTGGGTGCCCGATGTGCGAGCGCCCCAGTTCGTCGCGGAGGCTCACCGGCAGAGTGCGCTGGTTGCGTCCTCGCCGATGGCGCAGGACGACCAAGACTTCATCGACGCGCTCTCGGCTGACGAGGAGTGAGGCGCGGCGAGGTCTGGACCGCGGCTGCGGGGTCTGGCTACGCCGGCAAGCCTCGGCCGGTCGTCATCGTCCAGGATGACCGGTTCGACGCGACTGACTCGGTCACAGTCTGCGGGTTCACGACCGACCCCACCGAGGCGCCGCTCTTCCGGCTCCTCGTGGACGTGAGTGAGCAGAACGGGCTTAACGAGCCGAGCAGTCTCATGATCGACAAGTTGGCGACGGTCCGGCGAGCGAAACTTGGCGAGCGAATCGGCCGCCTCGCTGATGAAGACATGGTCCGTCTCGATCGAGCCGTCGTCGTCTTCCTCGGACTTGCTGGCTGAGAGTCCCAGGTGGGTCACGGGGTCGATCTACCATGAGCTCTCCTGGCGGCGATGAAGATCAGTCGCAGACCGGGCACGCCGTTCCTCATGCTCGGGTTTCCCGTCAGGTGCTCGACGCGCACATCGTCGTCCGGGGCGAGGGCGATGAGTGGGATTTCAAGGCCACGCTCGGCGACCTGACGAAGGCCGCTTCGCGCGTCAGCCTCGCGAAGGATGCGCTCGCCTTCGCCAACTTGCCGGAAGGCGGCACCATCATCGTCGGCGTCGCAAACGACTTCACACGGGTGGGGCTGGCTGACGCCGAGCACCTGGACACGACTGTCATTCGACGTGCCGTTGAGAAGTACATCGACGGCGATTTCGTGGTCGTCGCGGCCGAGCACGTCGTGACTGAAGAGGGAGACGTGCCCAAGCGATACGGCATCGTCCACTTCTCTCGGCGGTCCCTGCAGCCCGTGATCGCCGCAGAGGACGGGCAGTTTTCAAACGAACGACCGCCGGAGTTCCGAAAGGGAGACATCCTTGTCCGACGTGGCGCAGCCAGCACCCGCGCCAATACCGCCGATGTTCGTCGGCTGCTGACCGGTGGTGTCGTCAGGGAGCGGATGGACGCGGCAAGGGAGCTGTGGGCATCAATCGTCGAGCTACGAGAGCTTCTGGGTGGAGTGGAGACTCTCTTCGACATCCTCACGGAGGACGAGTACGGCGACGTGCCCGGAGATGCGAAATTGCGGGCTTACGTTTCCGAGGCGACCGAATTTGAGATAGCCACCAAGGTGAGTGAGATCGGACGCCGAGTCCGGCTGCTCAGGCCCCTCCTTCCTGACCAGCTCTACCTCAGCTATTGGCTCTACGGCGCGTTCGTCGGGCGGGTCCTCCTCAAGGCGGTCCGACAAATACGGGCGGGCGTCTTCAGGTCGTGGGCGGAACGCGACGACGGGTCATCGGATGGATATCTGTACGAGATTGCTTCGCGGCTGCTTGGCGCTCCTGAGCTACAGGCGATCTGGACGGGAGGAACCTTCCGCAGCGTCAAGCCGGCTCTGGACGCTTTTGAACGAGACATCTGCGCGGCAAAAAGGGACGTGCTGAGCGGACTTGCCTGATCCATACACGGCGCCTCGCTGATGAAGACATGGTCCGTCTCGATCGAGCCGTCGTTGTCTTCCTCCGACTGGCTGGCTGAGAGTCCCAGGTGGGTCATCACCTCAAATTGCCACTTCCTGTTTGACCGTCATTGACCGCTGCTTACTGTTTCCTGTTCCGCCATTTACAAGGCCTTTCGCGCCTGTCATAAGTGACTCTTGTGCTCCTAGCGATTGACACCGCTGCATCGTCGATGCGGAGAGGTGCGACAGCGCCGTGATGAGCCTCACGACGATGTCGCCCTCGGCCTGGCGCTACTACGTCGAAGAGATAGCGCGCGGTCGCGAGGACTACTTCGCGAGAGGTGCCGAACGTTCGGGCCAGTTCTCGGGCCGCGGCGCGGAGGCGCTCGGGATTGCGGGGCACGAGGCCAACGCGGTGACGCTGGAACGACTCTTCGGACACGGCACCGATCCCCGCGACGGTTCTTCGCTCGGGCGAAGCTTCGACCCCGACAACGAGCGCGCCGTCGCTGGGTTCGCCCTCACGTTCTCACCGCCGAAGAGCGTCTCGGTGCTCTGGGCACTCGCCGACAAAACGGCATCCGCACAGGTCCTCGCCGCGCACGAGGCAGCGGTCGGCGCGTCGATGGCATTTGTCGAAGATCACGCCGCGTTCACCCGACGCGGGCACAACGGTGTCCTCCAGGTCGACACCGAAGGACTCCTCGCGGCGAGCTTCGTCCACCGAACCTCGCGTGCCGCTGATCCACAGCTCCACACGCACGTCCTCGTCGCCAATAAGGTCCGGGCGGAGGATGGAGCTTGGCTCGCACTCGACGGCCGCGAGCGCTTCGCGACGCAGAAGGCGACGGGAATGCTCTACAAGGCAGCGCTGCGCGCGGAACTGACTGAACGACTCGGGGTCTCGTGGTCAGCCGTCCACGGCAACGGTGCGACGGAGATCGAAGGTGTGCCGCCACTCCTCCTCGACTACTGGTCGGCGCGTCGACACGAGCTGAAGGCGCTCGGTGACGATCTGATCGCCAGCAGGTCCGCTGAGGTTGGCCGATCGCTCTCACCGAACGAACGTGCCGAGTGCTTCCAGATCGCCGCGTACCGGACGCGGGGCGCAAAGGTGGACGCGGACACCCCGACCGAGGAGCTGCGCGGACATTGGCGCTCCGAGGCCGAGGCATGGGGACTCGCGCCCGAGACCTGGACCGCGGACCCTGGAAGGACCCTTAAGACGCCGCGCTCGCGACTGCGATTTCTTGGGCGCGATCCGGGCGC
>JAJZMD010000227.1 GCA_021803085.1 Actinomycetes bacterium | reverse complement strand
TGGGCCGGTGGGCCGGCGGGCCGGCAGACTGTGCACGTGGACGTGCACGACGCGGTGCGGGCCCGGCGGATGGTG
This sequence comes from Actinomycetes bacterium, assembly GCA_021803085.1. Taxonomy (GTDB): domain Bacteria; phylum Actinomycetota; class Acidimicrobiia; order Acidimicrobiales; family RAAP-2; genus JAJYVT01. The sequence continues at coordinate 6,936 of JAJZMD010000227.1, read as the reverse complement.
CGCAGCTTCAGGTCGGAACCGGTGCCCGACGACGTCCTGGACCGGCTCCTCGCCGACGCGCTGCGCGCCCCGACGGCAGGCAATACCCGCGGCATCGCGTGGGTGGTCCTACGCGGGCCGGACGAGACGCCGCGCTACTGGGACGCCGCGACCACGAAAGCCTGGCGCTCGAGCGCACGGCGCTGGCCCGGCATCTCTCGGGCGCCGGTCGTCGCGCTGGCTGTCGCCTGCCCATCCGCCTACCTCGCCCGCTACGCCGAGCCGGACAAGGCTCGAGCCGCCTCCGACCTGGGCCTCGGCCGAACCGAAGCCGCGTGGCCGGTCCCCTACTGGCACGGCGACGCGGCCTTCAGCGTGATGACCCTTCTCCTCGGCGCCACGTCAGCGGGGCTCGGCGCCTGCTTCCTCGGCAACTTCCGTTCGGAGACCTCGGTGCTCGCCTCGCTCGGCGTGCCGGAAGGATGGCGCCTCTTCGGCGCCGTCGCGCTCGGCTACCCCGCCGGTGACGACCCCCGCTCCACGTCGCTCGACCGTCGCCCGCCCGGCGCCGTGACGCGCCTGCACTGGGGAGAGTGGGGCGCCGAGCGTCACTGAAGCGAGCGGCGTACGCCTTCCACGATGCGCGCCACGGTCGGCATCGCCGCGTCCTCGAGCGCGTCGGCGGCCGGGAGCGGCACGTGGGGAGTCGTCACGCGGACGATCGGCCCGTCGAGATCGAAGAGGCGCTCCTCGGCGACGATCGACGCGACCTCCGCGCCCCAGCCGCAGAGCCGCGGGTTCTCCTCCACCGTGACGAGGTGTCCGGTCTCCGTGACCGAGGTCGCGACCGTCGTCACGTCCAGCGGCACCAAGGAACGAAGGTCGATGACCGTGACCTCCACGCCTTCGCCGGCGAGCCGGTCGGCGGCTTCGAGCGCGCGCGGCACCATGGCGGCGAGCGCCACGACCGTCGCGTCCTTGCCATGGCGGCGCACCACGGCGGTGCCGAGCTCGTCGACGATCTCCCCCTCGGGCACGTCCCCCTTCGCCGGGTAGAGCGACTTCTGCTCGAAGAACAGCACCGGGTCCGGGTCCCTCACCGCGGCGGCCAGCAACCCGACGACGTCACGGGGCGTGGAAGGGGCCACCACCTTCAAGCCGGGGATGGCCATCGCCCAATTCTCCACGCTCTGGGAGTGCTGGGCGCCGAAGCGCGCGCCGCCTCCGTTCGCGGACCGGATGACGAGCGGCAGCGACACCTGGCCGTTGGTCATGTAGCGGGTCTTGGCGATCTCGTTCGCCACGATGTCCCAGCACACCGCGAAGAAGTCCGAGAACATGATCTCGGCGATCGGGCGGAGCCCCGTCATCGCGGCACCCATCGCCGCGCCGAGGATCGCCTGCTCGGAGATCGGGGTGTCGACCACCCGGTCGGGTCCGAAGCGGTCGAACACGCCCACGGTCGCCTTGAACACGCCGCCGGCGGACCCCACGTCCTCGCCGACGAGCACCACCGAGGGGTCACGCTCCATCTCCTGGGCGATCCCGCGCGCGACGGCGTCGCGGTAGGTCATCTCCGCCACGACGAACCTCCGTCCGCCCACACGTCGGCCTCGACCAGGGAGAAGTCCGGTGGCGGGCTCGCCGCCGCCTCTGCCGACGCGGCGTCGACCGCCGACTGCGCCGCCTCCTCGATGCGCCGGAGGACCGACTCGTCGACCCCCGACTCGGCCAGGCGCGCGCGGTAGAGGGGGATCGGATCGCGGGCGAGCCACGCCTGCACCTCCGCCTCGGGCCGGTACTTGCCGGGGTCGGCTCTCGAGTGACCGCCGTGGCGGTAGGTCTCCGCCTCCACGAGCGTCGGGCCGGCGCCGGCTCGGGCGCGCTCCAGGGCCACGCTCGCGGCCGCGTAGGTCGCGTCGGCGTCGTTGCCGTCGACGAGCACCGGGTCGAGCCCGTAGGAGCGGGCGCGATCGGCGGCAGGGTGCGCGACCGCCGTCACCGAGGAGATGGGCGTGTACTCCATCCACCGGTTGTTCTCGCAGACGAACACGACGGGCAGCTTCCAGATTGCCGCCAGGTTCAGCGCCTCGTGGAACGCGCCGATGTTGGTGGTGCCGTCGCCGAAGAAGCAGACGGCGACCTCACCGGTGCCACGCAGCTTCGCCGACCACGCGGCGCCGTTCGCGATCGTGAGGTGCGCGCCGACGATCGCGTACGATCCCATCATCCGGTGCGCCACGCTCGTCAGGTGCATCGAGCCGCCCTTGCCCGCCATCAACCCTGCTTGGCGTCCCATCAGCTCGGCCATCACCGCGGCCATCGGAGCACCGCGCGCGAGGGTGTGGTTGTGCCCCCGGTAGGTGGCGAAGGTGTAGTCCGACGGGCGCATCGCAGCGGCGAACCCGGCGGCGACCGCCTCCTGGCCCAGCCCGAGGTGGCTCGTCCCCTTCACGAGCCCCTGGAGGAAGAGGTCGTACGCGCGCTTCTCGAAGTCACGCATCTCGACCATCATCTTGTAGATCGAGGTCCGCACCTCGATCGGCGCCGCCCCGACGGGAGCGGTGCCGATCCCGCGAGCGGCGGACGCCGGACCGCCTCTGCCCCTCTGGTCCTGCAGCTCCGTCATGGTCTCACCACCCCCGGGACTGTACCGACCGATGCACGCACGTCACCAGTTGCAGGCGATGTACTTCTGCTCGGTGTACTCGAGCATGCCCTCGTGGCCGCCCTCGCGGCCGAGGCCGCTCTGCTTCACGCCGCCGAACGGTGCCGCAGGGTCCGACACGAGGCCCCGGTTGAGCCCGACCATTCCCGTCTCGATGGCCTCGGCCACGCGCAGCCCACGGGCGAGGTCGGCGGTGTACACGTAGGAGGCGAGCCCGTACTCGGTGTCGTTGGCGAGGGAGATCGCCTCTGCCTCGGTCGTGAAGGACACCACCGGAGCGACCGGGCCGAAGATCTCCGTCCGCAGCAGGCTCGCGCCGGCGGGGACGTTCGCCAGGACGGTCGCCGGGAAGAAGTAGCCCGTGCCACCCGGTGCGTCGCCGCCGACGACTGCGACAGCACCCACGTCGCGCGCCTCGACGACGAGATCACGCACCTTGTCCCTGCTCGACGCGTTGACGAGGGGGCCGAGCTCGACTCCCTCGTCGAGGCCGGGCCCCATCCGCAGGGCCCCCATCCGCTGCGCGAGCCGCTCGGCGAACTCTGCGGCGACGGGTGCCTCGACGTAGAAGCGGTTGGCGGCGGTGCACGCCTCTCCCCCGTTGCGCATCTTCGCGACCATCGCGCCGTCGATTGCGGCGTCGAGATCTGCATCCGCGAACACGACGAACGGCGCATTGCCCCCCAGCTCCATCGAGCAGCTGACGACGGTCTCGGCCGCCAGCCCGAGCAGCGCGCGCCCGACCTCGGTCGACCCCGTGAACGACAGCTTGCGCACCCGCGCGTCGGCGAGCACCGCGCGGGCCACGTCGCCAGAGCGACGCGAGGGCACGATGTTCACGACGCCTGGCGGGACACCCGCCTCTTCGAGAACCCGCCCGACTGCGAGCGCGGTCAGGGGAGTCTCGCTCGCCGGCTTGCAGACGACGGTGCAGCCCGCCGCCAGCGCCGGTCCGATCTTGCGGGTGAGCATCGCTGCCGGGAAGTTCCAGGGCGTGATGAGCAGCGCGACGCCCATCGGCTGGCGCGTCACGAGTATGCGGTTCGCACCCGAGGGTGCAGTCATGACCTCTCCCACGTTGCGAACCGCCTCCTCCGAGAACCACCGGAAGAACTCCGCCGCGTACGCAACCTCGCCGCGGGCGTCCCCGAGCGCCTTGCCGTTCTCGAGCGTCATCAGACGAGCCAGCTCTTCGGCACGGTCCGTCATGATGACGTAGGCGGCCCGCAGGACCTCGGAGCGGTGCCGCGGCGACGTGGACCGCCACTCGGCAAGTGCGTGCGCCGCCGCGTCCACAGCAGCGAGGGCGTCCTCGACCGTGGCGTCCGCCACGGACGCGACAACTTCCTCGGTCGCGGGGTCGAGCACGTCGATCACCGACCCGGTCGACGCATCACGCCAGACCCCGCCGACGAGGCAACCCGTCGGCACCCACGAGAGCAGCTCGTCCGCAACCCGCCGCGTATCGTGCCTGGAAGCGATCGCGGTCATCGAGAAGCCCTCCTTGCGGCCCCGGGCCGCAGGACCCCGCGGCTCATCAGTACGGGTTCGTCACGAACAGCTCCTGAGCCGGGAACAGCGTCAGGATCTGCGGGCCCTCGTCCGTGACGACGATCTCCTCTTCGATCCGCGCGGCCGAGTAGCCGTCCGTCGCGGGGCAGTACGTCTCGAGCGCGAACACCATGCCGGTCTCGATCTCCATGGGGTGCTGCAGGGAATTCAGCCTGCTGATGATCGGACGCTCGTGCAGCGCCAGGCCCAGGCCGTGGCCGAACTCGAGCCCGAATGCCTCTCTCTCGCTCGCCAGGCCGATGTCCTGCGCCGTCGGCCAGCCGCGTGCGATCTCATCCGTCGCGACGCCGGGCTTGACCAACGCGATGGCGGCGTCCATCCACTCACGGGCCCGCGCGTACGCGTCACGCTGGGCGGGCGTCGAGTACCCCACCGAGAAGCAGCGGTAGTAGCAGGTGCGGTAACCGTTGAACGCGTGCATCACGTCGAAGAACGCCTGCTCGCCCGGCCTGATCATCCGGTCCGAGAAATTGTGCGGATGGGGCACGCAGCGCTCACCGGAGACCGCGTTGACCGACTCGACGTCGTCGGACCCCATGCGGTACAGGGTGTCGTTCACGAGCGCGACGATCTCGTTCTCCCGGACGCCGGGCTTCAGCGCTTCCGTGACGAGCTGGTAGGCGCCGTCCACCATTGCGGCAGCCCTCGACAGCAGCATGATCTCGTCGGCGGACTTGATCTGGCGAGCGTCGAGCATCACCTGCTGACCGTCCCGCACGTCGATCCCCGCGTTCTGGAGGGCGAAGATCGTCGGGGCGTCGATCAGGTCGATGCCGACCGGCATGTCCTGGACACCCGCCTGGCGCAGCACGTCGGCGATCTCAGCGACGGCCTCGTCGGCCAGTCCCGCATCAGGCCCGACCGCGCCCCGCATCGTGCTCACCGCGGGGCGCGAGTTCGCCGGATCGAGCCACGGCGAGTACAGCCGGTGATGCACCGCCGCGGAGCCGAAGTCCCACAGGACCGGCTCCGCGCCGCGTGCGAGGACGCAGTAGCGCGTGAGCTTGTCGCGCGTCCACTCCCCGATCGCCGTGCTCGTGATGTAGCGGATGTTGTTGCAGTCGAAGCAGAGCAGGGCACCGAGCTCGGAGCGCTCGAGCGCCTCGCGCGCCCTGCGCAGCCGGTAGTCGTGCAAGCGACGAAAGTCCACTCGGGCCTCGAAGTCCACCGCCATCGCGCCCGGTGCAGGTGCTGCGCGGTGGCTCCGGTCGGGGCTGGCCGTCATGGGGCTCACGCTACACCCCAATCGATTGCATCCTCGTGCCGGCCGCATTCGGGACAAAGCGCCTTCGACACGCCCAGAGGCCGCTCCGCCCGCTTGACCCTCCAGCGGCCGATCGGTACCGTGGCCGGCGATTGCATCGTCGTGACGGCACTGCAACCATCGAGGAGGGACGTGGAGACCAGGTATCTCGGCAGCGGTGGCAACCGGCTCGGCGTGGCGGCGATCGGGCTCGGGTGCATGGCGCTGTCCTCGATGTACGGCAGCCCGGTGGACGACGACGGGAGCGTCGCGCTCATCCGCCGGTCGCTCGACCTCGGCTGCACCTTCCTCGACACCGCCGACGCCTACGGCCCGTTCACCAACGAGCAGCTGGTCGGCCGTGCGATCGCCGGGCGGCGCCACGAGGTCGTGCTCGCCACGAAATTCGGGAACGTCCGGCGCGACGACGGCGCCTTCCAGGGCGTGAACGGGCGGCCGGAGTACGTCCCCGAGGCGTGCGACGCCTCGCTTCTCCGTCTGGGGGTCGAGCACATCGACCTGTACTACCTCCATCGCGTGGACCCGAAGGTGCCGATCGAAGAGACGGTCGGGGCGATGGCCTCCCTCGTCGAGGCGGGCAAGGTCCGCCACATCGGCCTCTCCGAGGCTTCGGCTGCGACGATCCGGCGTGCCCACGCCGTGCACCCGATCACCGCGGTGCAGTCCGAGTACAGCCTCTGGTCGCGTGATCCAGAGCCCGAGGTCCTGCCGGCGATGCGTGAGCTCGGGATCGGTTTCGTGGCCTACAGCCCGATCGGACGCGGGTTCCTCGGGGGCCGGTTCAGCGAGACGGGCGACCTGGCCGAGCGCGACGTGCGGCGGAACCACCCGAGGTTCTCGGCCGAGCACCTCGAGCACAACGCGAGGCTGCAGGCGCGTCTCTCTTCGCTCGCCTCCACGCACGGGCGGACGCCGGCGCAGCTGGCGCTCGCGTGGCTCCTCGCCCAGGGCGACGACGTGGTCCCGATCCCCGGCACCTCCGACGTGGCGCACCTCGAGCAGAACCTCGAGGCGGCCGAGATCTCCCTCGGCGAGGACGAGCTCGCCGAGCTGGCCGACGCGTTCCCTCCCGGTGTGGCCGAGGGAGACCGGTACCCGGACATGTCGCTCGTCAACCGGTAGCGTCCGTCGAAGGATCCGCGCGGCGCGCTCAGGCGCGGCGCGCTCAGGAACCCCGCCTGAAAGCCGTCTACCCCGGAGCTCCGTCCTCAGGAGCGGCGGAGCAGGCGAGCGGCGTTCGTCCCGAGGACGGCGGCTTCGTCGGCAGGCTCCAGACCCAGCGCGCGCACCGTGCCCGCCGGATCGGGATCGCCCATGTCGAAGGGGCGGTCGGACCCGAGCAGGACCCGGTCCGGCCCGAAGTCGTCGACGAGACGTCGGAGCTGGCGGGCGTCGTGGGTGACGGTGTCGAAGTAGAAGCGGGCGATCGACGACTCCACTGGCTCCCGGAGCC
>JAJZMD010000210.1 GCA_021803085.1 Actinomycetes bacterium | reverse complement strand
CGGCTGGGCGAAGGTGGAGGCGGTGGTGCGGTCTGTGTTCCGGCTCGCCGCTCGGCGCCCCGAGCTGCTCGGCCTCGTGCGCGAGGTGCTCCGCCTGGGGCCTCCCGCCGCGACGAAGCTCACGGTCGAGCTGCAGCCGCTCGTCCGCCGGGCGTCGGAATTCCTCGAGACGGAGATGGACGCCGGGCACATGCGGCGCCACGACCCGAACCTGCTGCTGCTCGCGATCTATTCGACGGTGATCGGCATGGTGACCGAGGTCGACGTGCTGCGGGCGCTCGGCGAGGAGCCGACCGCGCGATCACTGGTCCGCCGCCGGGCCGACGTCCTGCGACTTCTCCACTCTGCGCTCGTGACGGGTTGACGGGCTGCGGGCGGGACGGGGGCGGCTCGCCGGCGGCTGCCAGCTCGGGGGCGGGGCGGATGCCGGCTACTCGGGGGCGGGGCGGATGCCGGCTCGGGGGCGGGGCGGATGCCGGCTCGGCGATCGCTCAGCCGGCCGGGGGCGCGACCTTCTTCTTCGGCGGCGACTTCGGGGTGTAGCGCTTGTTCGCCGCGGCGGGCTTACGCGTCGTAGCGACCTCGGCCGACTTTCCCTTGCGACCGCGAGGCGCCGTCGTCTTGGCCCGGCGCGTCGAGCCCCGCGGGGGAGGAGCGGTCCAGCCCGGCAGCACGGACTTCGCGTTCGGGGCGCCGTACTTCTGGGTGCGCCACGCGCGGAGCATGACCCACCCGCCGGCGACGCCGAAGGGGACGAGCACGAGCAGGGAGCCGAAGGCGAGTCCGTTCATCACCAGCGCGAACGCGAGCGGCGAGCGCCTGCGGATCCGCACGGTGACGTAGACGGCAGCGGCGAGCACCAGCGACACCACGAGCGGAAGGATGTAGTGGCTCGCCGGGTAGATGCCGTCGCACGACTTGGACGACGCCACGTAGCGGAGGTCGGTGATCCCGACGACCGGGCCGCACGACTTGCCATTGGGCTTGACGGTCGTGGGGACCAACGTCTTCGACACCATGTACGGCACGTTGGCGTAGATGGCGAGCACCACCCCCATGGCCGCTGCCACGAAACCCAGCTTGCGCTCGGTCGGGTCGATGCCGACGATGCGCGCCCGCTTCTCGTCGTCGGTCATCCGTGAGAAGTCCACGTTCTCGGGCGCAGCCGCCGGCTTCGGCGCCGGGGGGCGGAGGAACGTCTGGGAGAGTCGCTGCCAGGCGGTCCTCGGGCTGGAGACGTCGCTGCCCCGCGCGAACTGTGCTGTGTCGCCTCGGGGCATAGCGAGCCAAGGCTACCGGGCGCAGCCGGCGGCCAGCGCTTCGGCGCTTCGGGGTGGCGCCCCGGGGTGGTGCTCCGCGGTGGTGCTCCGCGGTGGTGCTCCGCGGTGGTGGGACGACAAGGCTGAGGCGGCGGGCGGTGCCAGGACCAGAAGTGGGGCCAGCGGACCGGGCGCGCTATCGTCGTCCAACCGCTCCGGCCCTTCCGGCGGGCCTTGCGGGCGCTTAGCTCAGTTGGTTAGAGCGCAGCCTTCACACGGCTGAGGTCGAGGGTTCAAGTCCCCCAGCGCCCACCGGCAAAAGTCCAGGTCAGAGGCCATATCGGGATGCACTCTTCTGCCCCTGGCCAAGCCCCATTCCCAACATTTTCCAACCCCGGGCACGTCGGCATCTACCTCCGCAACGACCAGATGATCCAGGCGCCACAGAGCGGCCAGGGCGTCGACATCGTCGACATCTCGCAGAGCTTCGCGGGCGGGTTCGTCGGTGGAGGACCGGTCTCGGGCCCGGGGGTGACGGCCGGTCAGGACTCCTTGCCGTCGACGAGCTCGATACCTCGAGCCTCTGGACGGTCGCGGGCTATCTGCTCGAAGAGCTCTTGGACGACGAACTGGCTCCGGGGGGCGAGCCGGGCGCGGTCGTAGAACCGCTCGACGAGGTCCAGCGCTTGGTCCGCCGTGGTGATGCCGAGCATCCCTGCGAGGATCCTGAGGTCGTCGGTGTCCTCCTCGATCCGGGCGGCGGCAGCCTTCATCGCGAACAGGTACTCGGCCGAGGCGACCCCGACGCTGATGCCCGGGGCGACAAGGGCGGTCTGGACATCAGGGTCGCTCCGGTCCGGGAGAAGCCCTTTCACCCCGTCGTTCAGCCAGCCCTCCGGCAGGCCGAGATCCTCCGCCATGCGCCTGGCCTCGGCGTAGACGGTTGCCTTCGGCTCGAACACCGCGTCGATGTCCTTGGTGGTCCGGTCTCGGTTGTACGCGAGCGCCATCGCGGTGCCGCCGACGACGTACAGGCTTGCGCTTACCCCGCGTCCGTCGAGGCGGCGTCCGAGCTCACGGAGTAGCTCCACGATGTGCTCGCGGTCGAACATGACGTCTTCCATCAGACCGACGCCAGCGCTGCTTCGTCGACGACTACCCCGCGGATGGCGAAGGGCATCGGCGCGTGGGCGAGCAGGTAGGCGTCGAGACCCGGCAGTGACGACACGAACCAGAGGTGACCGAGCGCGTGCCCAACGGTCCACCTCGGCGTCTGGACATCGGCCTTCAAGGCGATGTGCTCAGCAGCGGCGGCCAGCATCGCGTCCCAGCGCTCGTCGCCCGTGGTCGAGGGCTCGATGAGGAACGCTGCCCAGTCGCTCACGTTCTCGAGGTACGCCGCGTCGCTCACGAGCTGTCGGACGATCCGCAAGATGTCTGCGAGCGGCCACTCCTTGCGAAGTGCCTGACGGATCGCCGCTGCGGCTGCCGGCAGCGTCAGCAACCCGTTTCGATGCACCGAGCTGAGCTTTCCCGCGCCGATGGCGGTGAGCAGGCGACGCTCGGTCAGCACGCCCGGGCGCTTGGCCCCGCGCTCGTAGGCGGCGACGTTGGACTCCGAGGTGCCGGCGGCACGGGCGACCTGTTCGAGCGTGAGCCCGGCCTTGCGTCGGGCCGCGCGAAGCTCCCAGCTGTCCATGAGAACAGCTTATCAGTTATCAAATATTCGAAATCGCTACGCCCGCGGCAGTCAGGACCCTACGCTTCCGCACGAGAAACCCCGCCGATGGCGTCAACTTGCCATTCGCGTAGGTCGACAGGCGGGAGGCCGAGGTGCCGATGTGCGCCGCGATGGCCGTCTTCGAGAGGCTGGAGCGCTCGAAGAGCTGGCGCACCTCGACGGCGACCGCCTCGCGCTCTGCCGCCGCTGCTCGCCTCCGTGCGTCCGCCAGTGCAGCGTGTGCGTGGCGGGCTGGAGCACCGTGCCCGCGCGAGAGGTCGGAGAAGCCGTGCTGCGCGACTCCCGAGTCGAACACGGTCTGGCCGAGGACGTGTGTGCCGTCGAGGAACTCGACCACCCCGGTCGCGGATCCGGGCGCGGCGGTCATCGAAGGGTTCTTCCGGTTCGATGGCGACATGACGGTGTTGTGAGTGGTGTGAGGACGACCGGTGGCGGCACTGTCATCGTTCCCGGCGCTGGGTGGGCGAGCGGGTAGAAGGCAACGGGATGGCCGGCGAGCACGGCAGCGGCGTGGGTCCCAACTCCGTCGACGAAATCGCACCGACTTGCGACGCCCGCAGCAACAGACACAGGGCCTCGCGCTCACGTTCGACCCACAGGCCATCCCGACGCCTCTACGACGCCTCTACGCAGGCAGTTCGATCGACTCGATGCTGCCTCAACAACTTCATCGGCGCATCGGCGAATACGATCTGGTCGCGTGAAACTTGACTCAACTGTGCCGGCTTCGCCGGCCAGAGCTCCCTAGCGAGGTCTGTTCTGGACGAGCTGTCGACGTCCTTCGCCGGGGAGGAAGGCGACCACTCTTCTTCACCGGTGCCCTGGTCTCTGGGGGAACGGCGCTTGACGGCGGTGCTCAGGCGGGCGTGCGGCTCATCGGGTGGCGGGCGCGAGCGCATGGCGCGCAGCCGCCAGGCGGTCGGAGATCCGCGTTGCGACCTCAGGGATCTCCTCGATGAGCTCGTGAAGGAGATCGCCCTGCATCCGTGAGAGCGGCCCAGATACGGACACCGACGCGACGGACTCACCAGAGGTGTCGAGGATGGGAGCGCCAACGCAGCGCAGCCCGATCTCGAGTTCTTGGTCGTCCAGCGCGTACCCACGTGCCTTCGTGGCCGCGAGCTCGGCGCGTAACGCAGCAAGCGTCCGAATCGAGTAGGGCGTGCACGTGTCCAGCCTGCCGCCCGCGTAGATCTCAGCGAGGCGTGAGGGGCTCAACCATGCAAGCAGCGCTTTTCCCAGGCTGCTGCAGTGTGCGGGAGAGCGCTTCCCCACTTGGCCGTGCAGTCGCAGCGGCCGCCAGCCGTCGATGACGAGGATGCTCGTGACCTCACGGCCGTAGAGCACTCCGGCGTGCGCCGTCTCCCCCACACGCTCGACGAGCTCGCCGAGCTCCTTCGCGGCAACGACCCGAAGGTCCGCTTCGGGCGTGGCGAGCTGACCGAGGCGGAAGAGCCGCTCGGCGAGGCAGTAGTGCCCAGGCTCGCCGGTGCGCTCGAGGTAGCCGTAGGCAGCGAGCGTCGCCGCGAGGCGGGAGGTCGTGCTCCGGTGAACGCCGAGTGCCCGGGCCATCTCTCCGATACCGATCACCGGACGGGCCTCACTGAACAGGTCGAGGATCTGGAGGCCGTGCACCAGGCTCTGGACGAGCGGAGTCGACTCCTCGCGCCCGGCGCGTCGCACGAGGTTGAGCGCTCGCCCGTCGCTCGCAGCGCTCCCGGGCGAGTCCGGGCTCACGCGCGCTTCTGGCTCTCGGCGTTCGTCATGGGGCCGTCGGCAGACGCGCCAGTGGCTCCTGGAAGGCTGACCGGCATCGGCGAGATCGTACCCCAGCCGAGACGGGCGAGGAGCGCTGCGGACGTCACCATCGCCTGGAGGGGACACGTCAGGTCCACAATCTCCATGATCGTAGGCCCGCGGTACCCGAGCGACTCGAGGGCCGCCGCGACGGCACCGAAGTCCACGTCGCCTTCGCCGATGGGCGCATGCGCCCATCGGGCCCGGGTGGTGTCCGAGAGGTGTACGAGCGCGAGGTACGGCGCGGCAGCTGCCAACGCACGTGCCGGTTCCTCGACCATCTGCGCGTTGGCCACGTCGATCACCGCACGAAGCCCGCGGCGCCCGAGGGCCCGGCAGGCGTCGGCCACCTCGGCGCCGCGGTCGAGGACGAGCGTCGGGCCGTTCTCGAGACCGATCGTGACCCCGAGCGGCTCGGCGACGTCGCAGAGGTGGGCGAGCTGCTCCAGGAGGACGGGTTCCACGAGCGCGCGGGGCGCCGGCGCGAGGGGGTGCCGACGCCCGGCGAAGAGGACGAGCATGCCGATCTCGAGGTCATGGCACAACCGCAGCGCCTCCTCGAGCTGGCGAGTGCTCTCTTGCCGGAAGCGAGTGTTCAGGCTCACCAAATTCAGGTCGAGGTACGTCGGGTTGAGAGAGACCGCGTGTAGGCCGAGCTCGCGAAGCACACGACGGAGGCGGCGGCAGTCTTCGGTGGGCATCGTGCACCCGTCGACATGAGGTGGCGCAACGGTGAGCTCGATCATGCCGATGCCTTCCTCGGCGAGGCTTCTCAGCGCCTGCTCGAGGCTTCCCTCGTAGAGGAAGGTATAGGTCGCAGCGCCGAGCGGGCGGTCCGGGCCGTCCACTGGGCGCTGCATGTCGTTACTCACGGCAGGCCGATCCATACGCTCTTGCGCTGGGTGTACTCGTCGAGCGCTGCCTCCCCGAGCTCCCGACCGTAGCCACTTTGGCGGTAGCCGCCGAAGGGGATCGCGGGATCGAAGCGGTTGTAGCAGTTGACCCATACGGTCCCGGCTGCCAGTCGTCTTGCGAGGTCGTGCGCGGCACCTATGTCACGCGTCCACACTCCCGCTGCAAGTCCGTAGACGGACGCGTTGGCACGAGCCACCACTTCATCCAGGTCGTCGAAGGGCAGGATCGACAGTACCGGCCCGAAGATCTCGTCTCGGGCGATGGGCATGTCGTCGCGCACGGCGGCGAAGACGGTCGGCTCGACGAAATAGCCCCCGGCGAGCTCGGCGCCGAGCCGCTGTCCGCCCGCCACGAGCTCGGCGCCGTCGGCGGAGCCGGCGCTGATGAACCCGAGCACGCGGTCCAGTTGCGGAGCGGAGACGAGCGGTCCGAGGTCGGTCGTGGGAAGCCACCCAGGCCCGACCCGAAGGCGTGCCGCAGCCTCCTTGGCACCTGCTGCGACATCGCCGGCGATCGGGCGTTGGACGAAAACCCTCGAGCCGGCGGAGCAGACTTGGCCGGAGTTGTGCATGACCGCGCGCACGATTTGCTCCAGGTGCCGGTCGAGGTCCGCATCGGCCAGCACGATCGAGGGCGACTTCCCGCCGAGCTCGAGGGTGACGCGCTTCAGGTTGACCGCCGAGGCCCGGACGACCTCTCGCCCCGTCTGCGTCGAGCCGGTGAAGGCCACCTTGTCCACGTCGACATGGCCACTCAGCGCAGCTCCTGCCTCCTCACCCGTGCCGGTCACGACCGAGAAGACTCCCTTGGGCAGTCCTGCGTCCGCACTCAGCCGAGCGAGGTACAAGGCGCTCAGGGGCGTCTCCTCGGCGGGCTTCAAGACGACTGAGTTGCCGCATGCGAGCGGTGCGCCGAGCTTCCACACCGCATTGTCGAGGGGGAAGTTCCAGGCGGTGATCGCCGCGACGACCCCGAGCGGCTCGCGCTCGGTGTAGACGAAATGATTCTGGGTGCGGTATGGCGTGATCGTCTCGCCGTGGAGCTTGCCGCACCACCCGGCGAAGTAGCGAAGGTGCGCGGCGGCGCCCGCTACCTCCTCGCGGGCGCTGGCGAGCGGCATCCCGTTGTCAAGGCAGTCGAGCTGTGCGAGCTCCTCGGTATGGTCGTCGACGAGCTGGGCGAGTCGCCGGAGGACCTCCTCTCGCCCTTCAGGGGCCATCCGGGCCCACGTCCCTGCGGCGACGGCTCCCCGAGCTGCCGCCACCGCGTCGTCCACGTCGGAACCGCTCGCTGCCGCGACCGTGGCGAGCGGTTCGCCGGTCGCGGGGTTCACCACGTCGAGGACACGCGGCGGGATCGTCCCCCGGGACGCCTGCCGCTCCTCGTCGTCGATCCACAGGCCGTGGGGCTCTGCCAGGAAGGTGGCCACACGAGGGTTCGGCGTCCATCCTCCCCGAGTCGCCGACTGGGAGCGCGCGTCCGCTGTGGTCGCGCTCACGGCTCGGCCCCAACATCCCTCGGAGTCGAGGAGGTGGCCGTGGTTGCGTGGAAGTAGCTCGCGTACTCCTGGTGGAATTCGGGCTCAGGTGGCGAGGAGCAGACCACGAAAACCAGGTCTTCCATGCCGGTGTTGTAGATGCCGTGCTTCGTGCCAGGCGGCACGAAGATCACGGTGCCGGCCTGCACGATGAAGCGCTCCCCGTCGAGAACGAACAGCCCGGATCCTCTCGTGAAGTAGAAGATCTCCTCGGAGCGATCATGGACATGTTCCTCGGCATACGCTTTGGGTGCGTAGCTCGAGACGAAGAAGTCGATGTTCTCCGCGCCGCACTCCTCCTTGGTGACGAGGAGCTTCGTGAGCGCCGCGTCTCGGTGCCCCGCGAGGTCGACCCACTCGTACTCTTCTAACCTCCGGACCATCTTGCGCCTGGTCATCCTGGTCTCCTCATCCTCCTCTTGTTGTCCAACCGACAGGTTCCCGGGCGGGAAGGGCCGGCATCAGCCTCCTCGGGGGCGGTCTTCGGCGCCAGGGGGCTTGCGGCGGTTGATCACGATCGTTCGCGGGTCGGTCATGTCCATGACTGCGTAGCGGGGCCCTTCGAGTCCGTAGCCGCTGTCACGACGTCCTCCGTACGGCATCAGGTCGGCGTGGTAGCTCGAGGTATCGTTGACCATGACCCCGCCGACGTCCAGGTGCACGGCGGCCCACAGCGCCCGGTCGAGGTCCTGGGTGAACACACCCGCCTGCAGGCCGTAGCGAGTCGCGTTCGCCAGCTTGACGCCGTCGGCGAGATCAGCGACACGGCGCATCGCGATCACCGGCGCGAAGATCTCGTCGCTCATGAGCTCGGCGTCATCGGGCACGTCGGCGAGCAGCGTTGGCGCAAGCAGCGGTCCGTCTCCGTCTCCTCCGGTCACGAGTCTCGCGCCGACCCCTACCGCCTGACGGACCATGCGGGCAGCGCGTACTCGCTCAGGTTCGGAGATCATTGGACCGACCTGAGTACCAGGGAGGTGAGGGTTGCCGACTGCGAGCGCTCGCACCCGCTCGGCGACCAGCCCCTCCAGCTCGTCTGCGACATCCTCGACCACGAGCACGCGCTGCACCGAGGTACACACCTGACCAGCTTTGCGGTATCCCCCACGCACCAGCAGCTCCGCCGCGAGCGACAGATCGGCATCCTCGCAGACAATGGTGGCGCAGTTTCCCCCCAGCTCGAGGTGGGTCTTCGCGATCCCCGACCGCTGTTTGATCTGCAGTCCGACCTGCGTCGAACCGGTGAAGGTGAAGTAGCGCACCCGGCGGTCCTCGACGAGGCTCTGCCCGGTCTTCGACCCTGGACCGACCACAAGACTGAGGTACGGTCCGGGGAGACCGGCGTCGAGGAGCGCGGCGCAGAGGTGGATCGACGAGAGCGGCGTCATAAGGGCGGGTTTCAAGACGACGGGATTGCCGGCGGCGAGCGCGGGGCCGATCTTGTGTGCGACGGTGTTGAGGGGCGCGTTGAATGGAGCGATCGCACCGACGACTCCCACCGGGACCCGCACGGTGAAGCACAGACGGGTCTCGCTACCTGGCGCGGCGGCGAGCGGCACGACTTCTCCGGTAAGCCGCAACGCCTCTCCCGCGCACAGCGTGAGCGTCTCGACCGTGCGGGCGAGCTCGGTCTCTGCATCGGTCTGCGTGAAGCCCGTCTCCGCGACGTAATCGGCGACGACCTCGTCCTTCCTGTCCATCAGCCGTTGCGCCGCGGCGCACAGGACGTCGCTTCGCCCGCGCGGGTCCAGGGGGTGTCCCGCCGCGTGGGCGGCTGCTGCAGCCACGGCACGTTCGACATGCGCAGGCGACGCGTGGCGAACTTCCGCGACAGGGGTACCCGCGTACTTGTCCAGGACCGGGGCGAGCTCGCCCTCTTCGAGCCACTCTCCTCCGATGAGCAGTCCGCTTGGCCTGGAAGCCACGCTCGCCTCGCTTTCCTCACCCGTGGTGACCCTCGGTGCTCGGGCGCTGCCTCGCCGTGACATCTTGGAATGGCTCTGCGCTCGTCGACCGAGACGCGCTCACCTGGGCGGTGGGCAGTCCGCACCCTTGACGTCGCCGTGTCATTGTCACATACTGTCGCGGTGGACGCAAGTCCGTTGCTCAAGATGCAACACAGCCACGACGACCGCACGGTTCAGGGATCATCGCGGTCCGGTGGGAGGCGCAGTGGCGCGGCGGTGATCGCCGACTACCTCATCGAGGAGGGCGTGCCGTACGTCTTCACCCTCTGCGGCCATGGGAATGTCGGCATGTTGGACGCGCTGGTTGATCGCCAAGACGCCATCTCGGTCGTCTCGGTTCACCATGAAGCGGCCGCGGGCTTCATGGCGGACGCGTTCTTCCGGGTAGCGAAGCGGCCTGCCGTCACCCTGACGTCCTGCGGACCGGGCTCGGCCAACCTCCCGATTGCCCTCGCCAACGCGCTGATCGACTCTTCCGCCTTCCTCGCCGTCACCGGTAACATCCCCTCGGGCCAGTTCAACCGAGCCCCCTTCCAGGAGTCCGGCTACCACTACCAGGCCGACTTCCCGAGCGTGGTCCGGCCCTACGTGAAGCGCTCCTTCCAGGCGACTCGCGTCGAGCAGCTTCCCGTCGCACTCCGAGAGTCCTTTGCCGCAATGGCCGGGAACGCACCTGGGCCCGTGCACCTCGACGTGCCTCTGGACGTCTTCGTCGAAGAGCTCGGGCCCGAAGCCGAGGCCGAGCTCTGGCATCCACCGGTGCCCGCAAGGGCTGCGGTGTCCGGTGACGATTTGGCCCAGATCGTCGAGATCCTCGCCGGCGCGCAACGCCCTTTGATCGTCTCGGGCCGCGCGGTCGAGGCATGCGGCGCGACCGGCGCCTTGGCCGACCTCGTCGGCGAGCTCGAGATCCCGGTTGCCTGGACGCCCGACGGTAAAGGTTGCATCGACCCTCGCCTCGGCACGAGCGCCGGCGAGACTGGCCGGAACGGCACCCTGGCCGCGAACCGGGCAGCCGCAACAGCCGATGTCATCATCGCGCTGGGTGCGAGCTTCGACGATCGTGCGACCAGTTCGTGGCTGCCGGGTTTCACCTTCGCGATCCCCCCGACTCGTCTTGTCCACGTCGCGCTGGACGGCCGGGACCTCGGGCGCAACTACCCGCCGACCGTGGGCGTCGTCGCGCACCCCGCCACGTTCGTCCGTCAGCTGCATGACGCGCTGCGCGCTGGGGATGCTCGGCGCCCCGCGACCGCCCGCGACGGGGTGGAACGGCCCGGGGAGCAGCTGTGCACGCGGCTCGCTGGTGCGTGGGAGCCGTGGCGCCGGCGAGTCGCCGGCTGGAAGGCGGAGTGGGAGGCGCTGCTCGCGGCCGACAGCGAGCTTGATGTCCGCCCGATCAGACCTGCTCGGCTGCTCGCCGAGGTGCGCGGCGCGCTTCGTGACGACGGGATCTTGGTCTCCGACGTGGGCGTGCACCACAATTGGGTCGTCCAACGCTGGCCGGTGCACCCGCCGGGTTCACTGGTGCACAGCTGGGGCTTCGGAGCGATGGGCTTCGGGGTCGCCGGGGCTGTCGGCGCGAAGCTCGCGGCGCCTACACGTCCTGTTGTCGCGATCGTGGGGGACGGCTGCTTCCTCATGGGGCCCGGACCGATCGCAACCGCAGTCGAGTATGGCGTGCCGGCTGTGTGGGTGGTCTGGAACAACCGCGGCTACCAGTCGATCCGTGATATCCAACGCGGGTACTTCGGAGCCGACCGTGTCTTCGCGACCGATTTCCGCGAGGTGAGCGGTGATCTCTACTCTGGGGACTACGCCGCCATGGCCCGGGCGATGGGTGCGGGAGCGACCACGGTGGAGGACCCCCGCGACCTCGGTGACGCGCTGAAGGCTGCGATCGCCTCGGAGCGACCCTGGGTGCTCGACGTGGCAGTCGAGCGAGACGAGGCGCCGGTGGCGAGCGGGACCTGGGAGCTGCCACCGTTGCCGCACCCGGTGCCCTCGTTGCCTGATGGCTCGGACGGGGGACCGGGGAGCGGCCGCGCGCCACGGACTCGGGGTCGAAGCAGCCTTGCGCCGGCCAGAAGGGCCGTCCTTCAGACCGGCAAGGCGGAAGGAGAGAGCAGGTGATCGACCAAGGGACGCATCCGCGACTCGGCTGGGGCCTCGTCGGCACGTCGGGATGGGCGGACCACACCTTCGCGCCGGCGGTACGCAACGGCGGAGGGGAGTTGTTGGGGGCCGCGGGAAGCTCCCATGGCAGCTCGGAAGCCTTCGCCCGGCGCCACGGTGCGCCCCGCACCTACAAAGACCTCGACGCGCTCCTCGCGGACGACGACATCGGGGCGGTGTGGATCGCCTCTCCGACCGACTTGCATTGCGAGCAGGCGTTGCGCGCGCTGGAGGCTGGGAAGCACGTCCTGGTCGAGAAGCCGATGGCGACGTCGGTCGGCGACGCCGAGGCGATGGCTGCCGCCGCGAAGAGCGCCCGAACCCTCACCGCGGTCGGATTCCAGCATCGTTTCAACCCTTCCCACCAGCGACTGCGCGAACTGGTGCGCACGAACGCGCTTGGCGACCTCGTGTACTTCCGCCTGCACCAGTTCATCAAGACCGAAGCGCTCCCGACGCCGTGGCGTCAGGACCCAGGACGAAGCGGCGGGTGGGCTGTGAACGACCTAGGCACCCACGTCCTCGACCTTGCGCGCTTCCTCGTCGGCGAGATCGAAGTGGTGGGCGGAGGCCTCGCTGCCGCGCACTTCAACCTTCCGGTCGACGACCTGGCGGTCATCCTCATCCAGTTCGAGCGCGCGCAGGGTACGACGCTCGGCACGGTCGAGGTCTCGACGACGGTCCCTGAGACCGAGAGCCAAATGGAGGTCTATGGCACCGGCGGGGTCGCCCGCCTCGCTGACAGCTGGCCGGGCGGAGGCCGTCTATGGGGGCCCGAGGCTGAGGAAACCTTCGAGGTGGTAGATACCTACGCGGCTCAGGTCACGGCCTTCGGTGTTTCATCGGCTGAGAAGTCAGTCTACGTTGGCGCCGGATGGGACGATGGACTCGCCAATGTGCGCCTCGTCGAGTCACTCGCTAGGCGCGGCAGCGTTTTCATACCCGGGAAAGGCGCCACGAATTGATCCGCCGCTCTTTGCGCGAGGGAGCGGTGCCGCCAGCGATCGTCGCAGCCGTGATCTTCGCACTTGGCGCGATCCTGTTTCCCAGGTCGCTCACGGTCTTCGACCTGAACTCGGTGGTCAGCAGCGCGACCCCGGTCGTGCTCCTTGCCCTCGGCATGACCTTCGTGCTGTTGGCAGGAGAGATCGACCTCTCTGTCGGATCCACGATGTCGCTCACTTCGATCTTGCTCTCAACGTGGATGGGAGGTGCATCCGGCAGGGTAGCACCAACCATCTTGCTCTCACTTGCAGTGTGCTGTGGCGTCGGCCTTGCCAACGGACTTCTCACCGTGCTCGTCCGCATACCCTCGTTCATCGTCACTCTCTCCACCCTCTTCGTGATAGCAGGCGTGAATCTCCTGTGGACCAACGGCTCGCCACCGAACAATCTGGCGCCAACATTTGCCACACTTGCCATAGAAGCCAGGTGGCTGCTCTCGGCAGGACTCGTCGTGATCGTCGCTGCGACGCTTCTCGCGACCGGCGTGCTGGCCCGTACGGGTTTTGGCCGGTCGCTCTATCTGATCGGTGCGAACCGCCGTGCAGCTTTCAACACCGGAGTTCCGATCCGTACGGCAACCGTCTCGGCATTCGTCGTCTCCTCGTTCTGCGCGGGCCTGGCGGGCGTCTACGCGACCTCCTACGCAGGCTCCGGACAGACCTCGCTCGGCACGGGCATGGAGCTGACGGCAATTGCTGCAGCAGTCATCGGCGGCGTCAGTCTCTTCGGGGGAAAGGGCACGGCCGCCGGCGCATGCATGGGCGCCTTGATTCTCTCTCTCCTGTTCAATTTGCTCCTGCTCGCCGGCGCCTCCTCGGATGTCCAAGCGGTTGTGACCGGAATCGTGCTCCTCCTCGGCTCTCTTGTGTACAACCGCAGCGCTAGGAGCGCCAACTGGGTCAATGCGCTTGCAACTATGGGAAAGACCGTCGGCGCCAGATTGGTCGGCAATCGACGCAGCTCTCATCGCGCCAGACGCGTAACAGAGATCCAAGAGGTGACACGAACGAGCAAGGTGTCGAGTGTGCGCGGAGCGGCCCCATCGGTGGATCCCGAGAGCTCGCGCGATCGATCGCAGGTAGCAAACCGCATGTCGCGCTAAGCGCGGCGCAGACAGAGAGGGGGAAGCACACATGGTAAGGCTCAAAAGCAAGAGGGAGAAGAAATTCATGGCAGACCACAATCGACAAAGGCCAACGGCGGGGTCTCGACACCTCCCGGGCTGGTCATTCGTGCTTGCAAGCGTGGTGCTCGTGCTCACGATGGTCGGGGGCGCAGTGGCCTCTGCGAGCACCGCTGCGACGCGCAAAGCTCCGAAGATCCAGCTTCCCAAGGAGCCGTTTCCTGGCGTGATGGTGAATACGACCAAGTTCAAGAAGAAGCCGCCCTACACGATCGGCTTCGCAGACGCAGCTCTCACAAATTCATTTCTGGTGATGGAGTACGCGGAATTCAAGTGGGGAGTGGCGTCCGAGCACGGTCTGGTAAAGCCAGTGTTCACGAACGCAGAAGCCACAGTGACAAAGCAAATCGGTGACATAGACAGCCTTCTTACCCAGCATGTCAATGCGATCATCTTGAACGCGACCGATTCGAGCGCGCTGTGTCCATCGATTGCAAAGGCGGAGTCGCAGGGCGTCCCCGTGTTTGTTGTTGAGCGTGCGGTCAATTGCTCCACCTACACGCAGTTCCTCAACGACCGAGACGATCAGGACGGCTACCTTCAGGGCGAATTCGTTGCCAACCGACTCCATGGCAAGGGCAATGTCGTGGTGGTAGGCGGCCACCAGGGCAATGGCGCAACCGAGCAGGAAGTTGACGCGGGCGAGTCGGTGTTGAAACAGTATCCCGGAATTCACATCCTGACGACGATCTTCGCGACATATACACCGAGCAAGTGCGAGCAGGAGATGCGGCCCGTTCTTGCACGGTACCCCTCGATTCAGGCGATTGAATCCATCAGCGGCAATCAAGGGATCGGCTGCTACCAAGCCGTGCGTCAAGCCGGAAGACTAAAGACAATCAAGGCGTGGACCGGTGACACAGCGAACGCATGGATGAAGATCGTGGCCCAGACCCACATTGCCTCCGTCTTCACGCCGATCCCGGTCAAGGTCGGGTACTACGCGGTCATCGAGGCGGTGAAGGCGCTCGAGGGAAAGCCGATTCCGAAGGACTTCATCGTTCCCAAGCCGACGATCACGAGCGCGAACGTTAAGAGCTTCGCCAGGCTGAGCTACCCGACAGGTTGGTGGTACACGGGCGGGATGCCCTGCAAGTACACACCGTATTGCAAGAAGTGACGCAGGTGGTGGGAGCCGGAGTTGAGGGGGTGCATTCCCCCTCAACTCCGGTGGTGTCGGTGGAACACATCTGGAAGCGCTACGAGGCGTCCGACGTCCTGCGTGACGTGAGTGCGGACTTCCTCGCGGGCCAGGTGCACGCGATTGTCGGCGAGAACGGGGCGGGAAAGAGCACGCTCGTCAAGATCATCGCCGGGGAGACTCAGCCCACCCGGGGGCGCATCTTTGTCCTCGGCCACGAGGTCCACTTGCACTCGCCAACGGACAGCATCGCTCTGGGCATCGCCTGCGTATACCAAGAGCTCACTCTTTTCGACAATTTGTCGATTCCTGAGAATGTCCTTCTCGGGATCGAGCCGCGGCGTGCTGGTAGCCTCGTCCGTCGCGGCGAGTTCGAGGCTCGGGCGTCGGAGCGGCTGACCTCCGTCGGCCTTGATCACGTGCGGCGCGAGCAGGTGGGCCGGCTTCCAGTCGGGCTCCAGAGCCTCGTCGAGGTTGCCAAGTGGGGCGCACGTGGCGGGACGGTGCTCATCCTCGACGAGCCGACCTCGGCATTGCGCGCAGACGAAGTGGAGCTTCTCTTCGAAGCCATCGAGAGGCTTCGATCGAGCGGCGTGGCGATCATCTACATCTCGCATCGCCTCGGAGAGGTCGTTCGGCTCGCGGACGTCGCGACCGTGCTGCGCGATGGGGTGGTCGCCGGGTCGCTCCAGCGTGGCAGCATCGACGAAGGCGAGCTCATCACCCTGATGGTGGGAGGGGCTCGCGGCGGGCACCGGCGTCGCGTGAGCGCGCAACGGAGCTCGACCACGACAGCCGCTGGGTTGCGCGTGGAGCACCTGAGCGGTCAGCGGTTCTCGGACGTCAGCTTCACCGTGCGCCCCGGAACGATCCTCGGCCTCGCAGGGCAGGTTGGGAGCGGCGTCGAGGAGCTCGCAGAGACCATCGCCGGATGGCGCAGACCCACGTCGGGCGAAGTCCGCTGCGGGGACCGGCGCTGTCCGCCGGGGAGCGCTCGTAAGGCACGCCGACTTGGGCTCGTGTTCCTGCCTGCGGACCGAAAGGTGGACGGCCTGACCAGGGGCCGTCCTGCGCGTGAGAACGTCGCGGCAGGCGCTGGCGCAAAGTTCCGGCGCTGGGGCATCGTGTCCGCGAGAGCCGAGCGAGCAGCCGTGCTCGGCGCAGCACGCGCAGCTCGCCTCGATCCGCAACTGCTCGAGCGCGACGTCCAGCGCATGAGCGGAGGGCAGCAGCAGAAAGTCCTGCTCGCTCAGTGTCTCGTCGCCGATCCCGGCACGTTGGTCGTGGTGGAGCCCACTCGGGGTGTCGACGTCGCCGCCAGAGAGGAAATCCACGGGTCGCTGCGGGACGCGTGTCGCGATCGCGGCATGGCCGTGGTCGTCGCTTCGTCGGACAGCTCGGAGCTCGTGGAGCTCTGCGACGAGATTGCCGTTATGCGAGCCGGGCGCGTCGCCGAGGTCCTCGACGTGGATGAGACGTCACGGGACGTCGTCCTCGCAGGGATGGCGCGATCGCACGACGCGGCCGCTGGAGTCGGCGAGGAGCCCGACGTCGCCGCGGGTCGCGTTGGCGCGAGCCACGGCGACGCAGGTGCAGACGACAGCAGAGCCGAGGACGCAGCTGTGCTGAACCTTGCGACGGCGAGGAACCGGGCGAGTGCTGTGCCCGGACTCCGGATCCCTCTGGGCGGGAGCACCGCGCTGGCGCTTCCGGCGTTGCTCGGCGCCGTGGCGATCGCCATCGCCCTCTCATTTTCCTCGCCCTTCTTCCTCACCGCGAGCAATATGAGCAGTCTCGGGCAGGAAGTCGTCGTGCTCGCGCTCGCGAGCCTGGGCGAGATGCTCGTGATCCTCCTTGCCGGGATCGACCTCAGCATCGGCGCGGTCATCACGCTCACCAATCTCGTGTCGAGCTCACTCTTGCTGCACATGAGCGCGTTTGCCGCAGTGCCGGTCACCTTGTGTGTCGGGGCCGCGAGTGGGGTCCTCTGCGGGATCGGCGTCATCCTCGGCCTGCCTCCATTCCTCGTCACCTATGCCATCGGTCTGATCGAGAGCGGGGTCTCGCTCATCTGGTTCGCACGTAGCGTTGGGCCGGTCCCGAAGAGCTTTTGGCGCCTCGCGAGCGCATCTGTCGGACCGGTCCCCACCGCGACGATCGCCCTGCTCGGGGTCGTCGCCGTGTTCTTCGTGTTCTTGCGTTCCACCGCGCACGGACGCCACTGGTTCGCCGTAGGTCGTGACGTGGTCAGCGCCCGACGCAGCGGGTTGTCCGTACATTGGATCCTCTTCGCCCCCTACCTCGTCTCGGGGATCCTCGCAGCGGTCGCGGGCATCTTCTTGACTGCGCGCGTTGGCGGTGGGCTCCCTGGCTCGGGCACAGACGTGACGCTGAACGCCATCGCCGCGGTGATGCTCGGTGGAGCTAGCTTCTTCGGCGGAAAGATCAGCGTCGCGGGAACCGTCTTCGGAGTCGTCGTGCTCACCCTGGTCGGCAATGGGCTCGATCTGTTGCACGTGAACGGTTTCTTGAACGAGATCATCCTCGGCGTGATCGTCCTGCTCGTGGTCGGCAGCTGGTCCATCGCGAGACGTCCGCACCGGGGAGAGCGGGTCTTGTGAAGGTCGGCGAGGGTCACTTGACGGCGAGTAATGGGGCGTCGAGCGACATCGCGTTGTCCATCGAGAAAGGGAGTGACGGGGCGAATGACCGATAGCAGCGACGAGGAGCGCTTCGACGTCATCGTCGTGGGGGCAGGGAACGCCGGCTTGTGCGCCGCGCTGGCCGCGGCGGAGGCAGGCGCGTCCGTGCTGGTGCTCGAGCGGGCCCCCTACGAGGAACGCGGGGGGAACTCGACCTTCACGGCTGGTGCGATGCGCTTCGCGTACGACGGAGTGGACGACATCTGCAAGCTCGTGCCTGACCTCACGCCGGCACAGCTCGAGAGCACCGACTTCGGCACCTACCCGGTCGCGCAGTACCTCGAGGATCTGGGCAGGGTGACTGAGTACCGCTGCGACCCGGACCTCGCCGAGATCCTCGTGAAGCGAAGCTTCGACACCATGCAGTGGCTGCGGTCGCGTGGCGTGCGCTTCGCGCCAATCTATGGTCGCCAAGCGTACAATGTTGGCGGCAAGTTCACGTTCTGGGGCGGGCTCACCCTCGAAGCGGTGGGCGGGGGCCCAGGGCTCGTGGATGCGCTGACGAAAGCAGCGACCAAGGCTGGAGCGTCGATCCGTTACGGAGCTCGGGCGCGCGCGCTCACCACCGAGCGACGTGGGGTCGCCGGCCTCGACTACGTCGAAGGTGACGCCGAACGGCGTGCCAGGGCCGGTGCGGTCGTCCTCGCGAGCGGAGGCTTCGAGGCGAACGTCGAGTGGCGTACCCGGTACCTCGGCCCAGGGTGGGACCTCGCGAAAGTCCGTGGCACCAGGTTCAACACCGGCGATGGGATCCGTATGGCGCTCGACGCTGGCGCCATGCCGTGGGGAAACTGGTCGGGGGCCCATGCGGTGGGCTGGGACCTGCACGCGCCTCCGTTCGGTGACCTCACGGTGGGCGACGCCTTCCAGAAGCACAGCTACCCGCTCTCGGTCATGGTCAACGCCGAAGGCCGCCGCTTTCTCGACGAGGGGGCCGACTTCCGGAACTACACGTACGCGAAGTACGGGCGGGTCATCCTCGCGCAGCCCCAGCAGTTCGCCTGGCAGGTCTTCGATGCGAAGACCATTCCGTTGCTGCGCGACGAGTACCGGATCCGGCGCGTGACCAAGGTGACCGCATCGAGCCTGCCGGAGCTGGCAGGCAAGCTGGAAGGGGTCGACGCGACACAGTTCCTTCGGACGATCGAGGAGTACAACGGGGCGGTCACGACCGATGTCCCGTTCAACCCGAACGTGAAGGACGGACGCGGGACCAAGGGACTCGCGATCGAGAAGTCCAACTGGGCGAACACGATCGACACGCCCCCCTTCGAGGCGTACGCGGTCACCTGCGGGGTCACGTTCACCTTTGGAGGCGTGCGCATCAGTGATTCGGCACAGGTAATCGATACCGAGGGCGAGCCGATGCGGGGTCTGTACGCCGCCGGCGAGCTGGTAGGAGGCCTCTTCTACTTCAACTACCCAGGTGGGACCGGGTTGACCAGCGGCTCGGTCTTCGGCCGGATCGCCGGCACCTCTGCGGCGTCGGCCGGGATCGGCGCAGGCTGACTCGACGGGGGCGTTGTCGAGCCGGTCGAGCCCAAAATAGGGCGCTGCCGGCTTTTAGCGGTCAAGGTGCTCACCAGCTTCGTCCACTGAAACGTCCTCGTTACGTGCGGCCTGCCGCGCTACCTTCGGCCAGCCCCAACGAGATCGGACTCACTCCCTATGAAGCCGCTCGTTCGCCGAGCAGCTGTTGGAGCACCTCGTCCTGGACAGCGAGGTGCTCTTGGAGCTTCGCGACCTCTGGCTCGCTGGTCAGTTCGCTCGAGTCGATGTCTCGCGGCGCTCTCGTATCTGGCGGTCGAGGTTCTTGCGGCTTGCGATCACGAGCACCTTCCCTTGGAACGCGCGCAGCGAGCCGTGCCGATGCCGTTCGAGTCGGACCTTCTGGCTCGTGCTCAGGCCTCGGGTGACGTGACGAGGTTCGTTGCGGTTATCCGCTCCAGGCTGGAGCTGGCCGCTCGAACGAGAGGCCCATGATCGTGAGAAGGCGTCCGCCAGTGACACCACGACGAACGAACACGGCGCTCTCGGAGTTTGCTGCCGTGTCGGCTCCGCCGTCGGCGACGCCGTTCGAAGAGGGTGACCGCAGACCCCTCGGGGCGGTCCGGTTCGCCCGCTGCGCACGATGTGGGCACCTCGGGTTGACCGATGCTGGTCGGTCATCGCGCCCCTCTGCCGCACCACGCATGGCGGCGATGCCGCCATGTCCTCTGGTTTCGAGCGTCACACGCCAGCAAGCACGTCGCAGAGCACGTCAGCGGCCGAACGCTCGAGATCTTTGGTGGCAGTGACGAGGACGACCTCGCTTGCGCTGGCAACATCGTGCAACTGTCGCAGTGCCTCTCGGGCGGGGCTCTCGGTCAGCTCCCGGCGGTAGCGGTGGGCGAACTCGTCGAAGCGGTCGGGGACGTGCCCATACCACCGGCGCAGCTCGGTGCTCGGAGCCACGTCTTTCAGCCAGGTGTCAAAGGTCGCATCGGCTCTGGACAGCCCTCGGGGCCAAAGCCGGTCGACCAAGATCGACTTCGTCCCCGGCCGCTTCTTGTGGTTGTAAACCCGGGCGATGGCTACCCTGACCGGCGCGTGAACCGAACTCGGCTCGCCGGGGAAACCATGGGTGCGCTGCACCGGAGCGAGACCTTCCCATGCTGCGGGCAGGTGGAGCGCGAGACGATCGAGCTCTTCGAGATGGAGTGCGGAGAGAGCTTCGAGCCGCTCCGATCCGAGATCGGTGAGCTGGAGGCGGACCACCCGGTGGTCGTCGGGATCACGGCTGCGCGTCACGAGACCAGCACTGTCAGCCCGGTCGATGAGCTCAACGGTGCTGTGGTGACGCAGCAATAGGTAGTCCGCCACCTCACCGACGGTCGGACCCCGCCGATCACTGTGGCCGCGAATGGCGAGGAGGAGCTGATGTTGAGCCGGCCTCAACCCGGCCGCCTTGGCCTGCTGCTCGCTCCAGCGCTGGAAGTGACGCAGCCCTGCCCGCAGCGCCAGCAACCGGGCGTAATCCTCGTCCGACAGCGTCATCGAATCACGATAGCATCGTGCCACGATGAATATGACCGTCTGTTCGCACGCGCTGGTGTCGTCGCCTGCGACGACTCTGGTCCTTCGGGCTTGGACATGACCGAAGCCAGCGCTCCTGGGCCATCGGAGAACGAACCACGCTGTGGGATGCCGGGCCTGGAAGACTCTGACCCCGCGATCGTCGACGTCGACGAGGCGGCGCTCCCCGAATCCGCCTCCTTTCCTGACGACGAGTCACTAATCGGCACAGATCGGCGCCCTCGGACCACGACTGAACGAGCGCTCGGCGACTTCACGGCGACGCCGGCCATCCTCCGTCTCGTCCCCCTGGCTCTCTTGATCGGCGCCCTGGGGGCCGGCATCTCGCTCGCCCTGCTCGACATGATCGGGTTCTTCACCAACCTCTTGTACTACCAGCGACTCAGCGTCACCCTGGTCTCACCGGCCGCCAACACCCTCGGCGCCTTCGCCCTCGTGATCCCCGTCGGAGGCGGGCTGATCGTCGGGCTGATGGCCCGCTACGGATCCGAGCAGATCCGCGGGCACGGGATCCCCGAAGCGATGGAACGGGTTCTGATCAACGGCAGCCGGGTTCAACCGCGCCTGGCTGTGCTCAAACCCATCTCGTCTGCGGTGAGCATCGGCACCGGCGGCCCCTTCGGCGCCGAAGGGCCGATCATCTTGACCGGCGGCGCCGTCGGCTCGATCGTCGGCCAACTCTTCCGCCTCACCGCGGCCCAACGCCGAGCGCTCCTCGTCGCCGGGGCGGCGGCCGGGATGGCTGCCGTGTTCGGCACCCCCGTCGCCGCCACCCTCTTCGGCGTCGAGCTGCTGGCCTTCGAGTTCAAGCCGCGCTCCATGGTGCTCATCGGCCTGGCCGCCGCCACCGCGGACGGAATCCGGATGGCCATGGCCTCCGCCGGTCTGGTGACGCCGCAGCCGATCTTCCCCGTGCCCGCTCACGCTGCCCTCGGAGGCGTGGTGCTGCTCGGCGCCGCAGCCGTAGGGGTCGCCTGCGGTCTCGGCGCCTGGGTCATGACCCAGGCCGTCTACCGTTTCGAAGACCTGTTCAAGAAGCTCACCGGCCACTTGCACTGGATGTGGTGGCCCATGTTCGGCGGTCTGCTCATCGGGGTTGGCGGCCTCATCGACCCCAAAGCCCTCGGCGTCGGCTACGACACCATCCACGCCGAACTGCTCGGCCAACTCAGCATCGACGCCCTGCTCCTGTTATTGGTCGTCAAGTTGGTCATCTGGTCCGGAGCCCTAGGAGGCGGGACGAGCGGTGGCATCCTGGCCCCCATCATGATGATGGGGGCGGCGATCGGCGGCATCCTCGGCCACGTGCTGCCCGGCACCACCCCCGGAGTCTGGGCGCTGCTCGGGCTGGCGGGAGCCATCGGCGGAGTCACCCGGTCCCCCTTCACCGCCATTGTCTTCGCCTTCGAACTCACCCACGACCAAGACAGCCTCCTCGCACTCCTCGTCACCGCTACCGTCGCCCATCTAGCCAGCGTCCTCGTCCTGAAACGATCGATCCTGACCGAGAAAGTGGCCCGCAGAGGCTTTCACGTCATGCGCGAATACGCCGTCGACCCCCTCGAAGCCACCTTCGTCCGAGAAGTCATGGACACCGACATCTACACCCTCGACCCCGACCGCGGCCTCGCCGAGATCTATCAATCTCTCCCCGAAGGCTCTTCCGAACGCCGACAGCGTCTCTACCCGGTGCTTGACCCCATCACCGGCCTGGTAGGCGTTCTCCCTTGGTCATCCATCCTGGCCAGCCGAGACCAACCCGTAACCACCGCACGCGACGTCATGATCCCCTCGGCCTCCGTCGCCCACCCCGACGAGATCCTCCGATCCGTAGCCGACCGGATGGCCGCGCTCGGCCTCGGCGTCCTGCCCGTCGTCGACCGGTCCGAACCGTCACAACTCAATGGGCTCATCACCCAGTTCGATCTCCTCAACGCCCGCCAAAAGCTCCTCGAAGAAGAGCGCCACGCCGAACGCGTTCTGACGCTGCGACGCGTCGCCGTACGACGCAATGGCACTGCGGTGACGGTGGACAGTGCTCAAGCCGACTCGAACCAAGACTGAGAAGCGGGCCCTTCGGTCAGCTGCGTCGGTGATCTCTCAGCTCGTTACTGCCATCGCGACGAAGTCGGCGATCGGTCTGCGGGTTCGCTACTCGCCTTGCTCGTGTCCCCGTAGAGGGAGGGCGCGGCACACTCCTGATCCACGGCGTGGCGAGCGCCGCGCGCCCGGCAGCCCGAGCGTCCCGAGGTCACGCCGGCGCCGTCCGACCGTCACGCGGCATTGCCGTGCGGCCGTTTCCGTCGTGCATCTCTGCGGACGATGACGGCTGCGTCATGCGCCTCGCACGGCTCTGGTGCGGGCGATGACTGCTCTGGCCAGCGGGGCCCTCACCAGAACGCGAGCACGAGCAGTGCCAGCGCCGCGACCCCGAACATCACGGCGGCGAGGAGGACCAGCACGTCGCCAGCTCCGGACTTCGCACCCTCGACGAAAGCTGCGACGGCGAGCACCAGGAGCACGACGGTCACGGCGATGAGCGCACGACGTACCGGTCGCCGCCGCGTCGGCCCGGGCGCGCCGACTTCGGTGCGAGCGGCCCGGGTGCCGATCCGCCGCTTGCTGGTCATCCGCCAACCCTAAGGGGGAAGTGGCCCGAAGGTCCAGGAATGTGCGCGGGCGCCCCTGTGGGGCCACGCCCGGGCGGAACGCTCCTACGGTGAGCTCGGAAGACGGTCGTCAGACGTCCGGCTCGTGCGGCCGATCCCTTGCGCGACGGCGTCACCGAGAGCAGCGAGGGCCTCTTGGCTCCGTCCTGCTTCGAGCATCCACCGTGCTGCCGCGACCTGCTGCACGATCGAGTCGCTCGCGGTCGCCGCCTCGCGTTGGGCGTCGCACAGCTTCTCGATCTCCAGCGCCTGCCGCTTGCGATCCAAGTCTCGGAGGGCCGCGGCCTCCCTCAAGTGCCCGACGAGGCCGCCGATCAACGCCATGGCAAGCAAGGGCCCTGCCCATCCCGTCACGTCGACGTCGCCTCTCGCGCGGAACGTTTCGAGCACGATGAAGGCCGTCAGGGAGAACCCCGCAGCCAGGATCCCTCCGCGCCGTCCGAAGCGCAGCGCGCCGAGGGTGATCGGGACGACGTAGAGCAGCGCCACGGCCTCGCCAGCGCGGTCGAAGCGCCAGCGCAGGATCGTCACCACTGCGAACAGCCCGACGATCACACCGATCGCGGCCAGTCGCGACCCGACCTCACCGTGGGAAGAGGCGTCCCAGCCGGGCCACGGCCTGACAGCGAGCTTCCGACCACCTTGCGCCGGTACCTTCGATCGCGTGCTCATCTCTTCGCATGATGAGGATGGAGGAACGTCGGCACCAGGGACTTCAGTCCTACCCGGACCTACCCGGACCTACCCGGTCTTCTCGACGAGCGTCTTGTCGTGATTGGGGGCGTAGGACGAGGCGCCGGCCGCCATGCAGAAGCTCGGACCCGCACAGGCGGCAGAGCTCAGGAAGCTCCCGTAGGGCGCCACCTTCGGGTTCGGGCTGGGGAGAACCGCCCAGATCCTGCCGCTCCACTTCTCGACGAGCGTTTCTGCGTAGCCGGATCCGTCCGCATACGAGCCGACCGCGACGCACGACCTCGTGCTCGCGCACGAGATGCCGTCCAGTGTGTTGCCGGCCGTTCCGGGGCTGCGGCTCGCCACCACCGACCACGACCGTCCGTTCCACGCTTCGACGAGCGTGCTCTGGTCGCTCAGCGCCGTGCTGTTCGAGTACGTGCCTGCCACCATGCAGAAGCTGGCGCTCCTGCACGAGATGCTGCGCAGCTCGTTGCTGGTGCTCCCAGGGACAGCGATGGGCACGGCTGCCCAGGTCCTTCCGTCCCACTCTTCCACCAGAGTGCCCGGCCTGCCCGAGACCATCACATAGGACCCGACCGCCATGCAGAAGGCAGCACTCGTGCAGGAGACGGTGAGCAAGTCGTTGGTGATCTCGGGGCTGGGGCTGGGCACGATGTCCCACGTCTTGCCGTTCCACTCTTCGGCGAGCGTGTTGTTGTGATCGGCGGCATAGGCATAGGCGCCCACCGCCATGCAGAAGGCAGCACTGGTGCACGAGACGGCGTTCAGGGAGCTTCCGTAGCGCGATCCTGGAGGAGGCGGAACGGGTGCGGGGGCCCAGGTCCTTCCGTTCCACCCCTCGACCAGAGGTTCCGGGCCGGCGGGTCCGTTCGTGTACGAGCCGACCGCCGCGCAGAACGCCGTGCTCGGGCACGACACGCCGTCCAGCGTGTCTCCGTTGTTCCCAGGGTTCCTGCTGGCGGAGTCCGTCCACGAGCGCCCGTTCCACCTCTCCACGAGCGTGCTCTGGTCGGCCAGCAACGCGGTGTTCGAGTACGCGCCCGCTGCCATGCAGAAGGTGGCGTTCGTGCAGGAGACGGCGAGCAGGTCGTCCGTGCTCGTTCCGGGGTTCTTGCTCGCGGTGATCGTCCACGAGCTCTTGCTCGGCGAGCGAAGCGCCGCGGTGCTCGGACCGGCGAGGTACGCGGAGGCGGCAGCGGTCGTGGTGCTCCGCAGACTGGTCGAGGCGCCGGACGCTGCCGCAGGGCAGCACGAGACTGCGATCGCTACCGGCACCCCGAGCGCGCGGAGCATGCGCAACGGTTGGCTCCACGCGCCGCCACGTACCCGAAACATGCGCATCACCATGCACATGACCACCTCGCGATCGTAGTCGACGCCCTCGGCTGGAGAACGGCTCGCACGCCACGGCGCAGCCACGGCGCACGCCACGGCGCAGCCACGGCGCACGCCACGGCGCAGCCACGGCGATCACGCCCAGGCAGGCCGGGAAGCGAGCACGTCGGCTCGCGCTAGCGGTGCGACGCGAGAACCGCGAGCGGGTGCCCGGATCTCGTCTCGGCGATCACCGAGTACTTGCCATGGCGTGGCATGGTGAACCCGATCGCGAACCAGCCCCGCTGCAGCGTCACGGATGCGAGATGCCGGCCCGCTGGCGTGCTTCCCGCCGACGCGGTCACGACGACGGAAGCAGGCGCGGTCTTCGTCTGGACAAGTCTCTCCGCCGTTGTCGAGGCGTCGCCGAAGTAGACGAGGTAGGAGCGACCCGAGGGGCTCTTCCAACGGTATGTCCAGAAGGCGTAGAAGATGCGCCCTTTCCGGGTGGTGGTGGAGCACACACCGGGAACCGAACGAGACCGGACACGAGGACGATCTGTGATGACGAGCTTGATGCACGTCACGTGGTCGGCTCCCAGGGCGCTGACGACCGTGAGCTTCGATCCGGCTGGTCCGTGCCCGTCGAAGCGGGTGACCTCTCCGCGGACCGTGTAGTGGTCACTGGCCCGCTCGAGCCCACGAGGTGTGGGCGCTCGTGGACTGGGTGACCCGAGGGCTTCGCCGGACAAGTCCGTGACGGCGATCGCGACGGAAGCGAGGACGACTGCGGCCAGGACACTGCGTCGCACCCTCCCGACAGTAGTTCGGCGACCTCCTCGCCTCGATCTCCGAGAATACGAGGGTCGCGGGCACCGGCCGGCCGAAGAGGATTCAAGTGGCCCGCAGGACGACCACCGGGCACGTTGCGTGCTCGACGCAGTAGCGGCTGACCGATCCGACGAGCATCTGGCGCAGGTGCCCGAGCCCGCGTGAGCCGACGACCAGGAGCAATGCATCCCTGCTGGCCGCGACGAGCGACTCGCCTGCCGGTGGAGGCACTCGGCGCCCGCTCACGTCCAGCGAAGGGTGCTCACTCACCGCCCAGTGGACCCCCTCGTCGAGCACGCCCTCTTCTGCGTCCACCTCGTGCTCGAAGGCCGGCAGCTCCAAGGCGACGGGCGACCAGCGGTCCGCGTGCAGCACGACCAGCTTGGCCTTCCGGAGCTCGCACTCCGCGGCCGCCCACTCGAGAGCCCTCCGACTGTCCTCGGAGCCGTCGAAGCCGACCACGACCGCTGACCGGCACGTGTCTTGCGTAGAGATCGCCGCCCCCCTTCTGGCAGGTGGTCCGCGTGTCGCCCCCCACTATCGGGCGAGTTGCGGTCGGCTGCAAGGGCCAGACAGCCCTGGACCACGAGGGAGCGACCCTGGACCGAGAGACAGAGAAACCCCGAGCGGACCGTGCGCCCAACCCCGAGCGGGCCGTGCGCCCAACCCTGAGAGGATGGTCGGGTGGAACCCGCACCTTCCGACGGACGCCTGACGCTCGCCCGTCACCTCCCCGCCGGGATGCTCGGGGTGGTGCTCCTCGGCCTCGCCCTCGGGGGGCTCTTCGAGCTCCTCGGCACGCCCGGATCGGCGGGCGTCGCATGGGAGGCGACGGGCGCCCTCGGAGCCCTGTACTCGTCGTGGACGCTGGTCGACGGCATCCTCCACAAGCGGTTCGGGGTCGACTTCATCGCGTTGATCGCCATCGTGGGCGCGCTCGCCATCGGGCAGGAGCTGGCAGCCGCGGTGATCGCGGCGATGCTCATGACCGGGCGAGCCCTCGAGAGCTGGTCCGCGGGCCGGGCACGGCGGGCTCTGCACGCACTTCTCGAGCGTGCACCAGCGGTGGCTCACCGGTACACGAACGGCTCGCTCGAGACCGTGTCGCTGCGCGAGGTGAGCCCCGGCGACCTGCTCATGGTCGCGACCGGCGAGCTCGTGCCGGTCGACGGCCGCCTCACCGCCCCTGCAGTCCTCGACGAGTCGACGCTGACCGGGGAGGCGCTGCCCGTCCCCCGTGAGGCGGCCGACGAGGTCCGCAGCGGCGCGCTGAACGTCGGCGCTCCCTTCGACATGCGAGCTACGGCGACGTCGGACGAGAGCACGTATGAGAGCATCGTCCGCCTGGTCGGTGCCGCCGAGTCGTCACGACCCCGGTTCGTCCAGCTGGCGGACCGCTACGCGGTCGGATTCCTCGGCGTGACGGCGGGGGTCGCTGCGGCAGCGTGGATCGTGGGGGGCGCCGCCCGGACCGTCGCCGTGCTCGTCGTCGCCACGCCCTGCCCGCTCATCTTGGCTGCGCCTGCAGCCTTCGTGGCAGGGCTGTCCCTCCTTGCGAGGCGTGGCATGGTCGTGAAGGGCGGCGATGTCATCGAGCGCCTCGCCCGGTCGACCACCCTGCTCTTCGACAAGACGGGCACGTTGACCGAAGGGCGGCCGAGGCTCGCGTCGGTGGCCACGGCGGAGGGGGTCAGCGTCGCCGAGGCGCTCTGCGCCGCCGCGTCGCTCGACCAGTACTCGCCCCACGTGCTCGCCGGCGCCCTCGTGCGCAAGGCGCTCGAGGTCGGCTGTGTCCTCGATCGCCCCGAAGGGGTCGTCGAGGTTCCCGGTGAGGGGATCCGGGGGCTGGTCGCCGGCCGCCGGGTTGCCGTCGGATCGGCCCGGTGGGCGGGCTTCGACTCGACCCCGCCGTGGGCCAAGCGGGCGCAGCGCACCGCGCGGCTGGACGGTTCGCTCACCGTCGCCGTGTCGATCGACGGGAGGCCCGCCGCCGTGCTCCTGTTCGAGGACCCGATCCGGCCCGACGCCCCGCGCACGATACGGGCCCTCCGGCGCGCCGGGATCGACCGTCTGGTCATGGTGACCGGCGACCGGGCCGAGGTGGCCGAGTCCGTGGGACTGGTCCTCGGTCTCGACGGCGTCGAGGCCGAGCAGTCGCCGGCGGACAAGCTCGATGTGGTGGAGGCCGAGCGGGGCCGGGCGCCGACCATCATGGTGGGGGACGGGGTCAACGACGCCCCCGCGCTCGCGGCCGCGGACGTCGGCGTCGCGATGGGAGCCAGGGGAGCCACCGCGTCGAGCCAGGTGGCAGACGTGGTGCTGAGCGTCGACCGGCTCGACCGGCTCGCAGAAGGCCGGGTGATCGCACTGCGGACCAGACGGATCGCCTTGCAGAGCGTCGTCGCCGGCATGGCGTTGTCGTTCGCAGCGATGGGGGTGGCGGCGATGGGTGGGCTCCCGCCGGTGTGGGGTGCGCTGCTGCAGGAAGGGATCGACGTCGCGGTGATCTTCAACGCGTTGCGAGCCCTGCGACCGACGAGGGCGACCGTCGTGCTCGATGCCGCAGGTCTCGAGCTGGCGCAGCAGTTCCACGACGAGCACGGCGACGTCGTGGCCGTGGCAGACCGAGCGCGTGTGGTGGCCGACCACCTGGGCACCGTCGAGGCGGGCGAGGCCCTGCGCGAGCTCCGTGACCTTCATCGCCAGCTGGTGGACTTCGTGCTGCCCCACGAGACCGCCGAAGACCGCGAGCTGTACCCCTCGCTGGACCGAGCGATCGGAGGTGCCAACCCCACCGGCCCGATGAGCAGGGCGCACGCCGAGATCGCCCACGAGGTCCGGCGGCTGGGCCGCCTGCTCGAGGACATCGGCCCAGAGCACCTGGACGACGACGACGTGACGGATCTCCGTCGCCTGCTCTACGGCCTCGCGGCGGTGCTCCGCCTGCACACCGCCCAAGAAGAGGAGAGCTACCTCTCGCTCCGCGACCTCACACCTTCGACGGAGCCCGTCGGTCCGGGCGGATGACTCGGACGGCAGCCGAGAGCACGACGAGGCCGCCGGCCGCGATCGCCGCGCTCGCCAACGTCAACGTCGCCGGTGGCGCGTACAGCCCGAAGAGGTGCCTGCTCACAGGCACCACCCAAGCCAGCACGGCTGCCGCCGCCATGCCGACGGCGACGAGGACCCGTCCGACGGTCAGGGGCTTGGACACGAGGACCAGCACGCCGAGGCCGACGACGAGGAGCACCCCGGTCGCTGCGGTGCGGGCGGAAAGCTCCGTCGCTCCGACCTGGCTGCGGGTGACCAGGTACGCCGCCAGCGCCGACGAGGCGGCCACGACGCCGGAGGGAACAGCGACGCGCAGGACGCGTCCGACGAAGCCCGGCTGAGCCCGAGGCGCACCCGGTGCCAACGCGAGGAAGAAGCCGGGCACGCCGATGGTCAGCGAGCTGACGAGCGTGAGGTGGCGAGGGAAGAACGGGTAGGGGATCGCCGAGATCCCCGTCACCGCCGCCAGCACCGTGGCGTAGACGGTCTTCGTGACGAAGAGGCGAGCGACCCGCTGGATGTTCGCGATCACCCGGCGCCCTTCCGCCAGGATCTGGGGGATCACGGCGAAGGAGCCGTCGAGGAGCACGACCCTGCCGACGGCGCGCGCCGCCGGGCTGCCGGTGCCGATGGCGATCCCGAGATCTGCGGCCTTGAGCGCAGGGAGGTCGTTCACCCCGTCGCCCGTCATGGCCACCACGTGGCCTTGACCTTGCAGGGCGAGCACGACGTCGCGCTTTCGGTGCGGCTCGACCCGCCCGACGACCCCCACCTCCTGGAGGGCCGTCGCGAGGGCAGCCTGGTCGGCCGGGAGCGATGCGGCGTGGAGAGGACGGTCGGCGCCCGGGATCCCCGCCCTCCGCGCGACCGCGGCCACCGTCCGGGGATCGTCCCCTGACAGCACGAGCACCCGCACCCCCTGGCTCCGGAGGTAGTCGATGGTCTGGGGGGCGTCGGGACGGAGGCGCTCTTCGTACACGGCCCAACCGGCGCACCGGAGCCGAGCCGGCAGGGTCCCCGGGCGCAGGTGCTCGTCCGAGCGCGCGACCAGCAGCACCCGGCCCCCGCGTGCGGCCCTCTCGTTCACCTCGCGCGCGAAGGGCGCCTCGAGCGCCGGCATCACCACCTCCGGCGATCCGATCACCCACGTCCCCCGACCTGCGAACTCCATCGCGCTCCACCGGCGCTGCGACGAGAAGGGGGAGGATCGGACCGGTTCCCAGCCGAGCGGAGCCGGCGCGGCGCGTGCGGCAAGCATGGTCGCGTTCGGGCCTTGGGTCTGCGCCGCGATGGCGCCGAGCGCGTCCCGGGCGGGTGCGTCACCGACGGCGGTGACCTCTCCGAGCTCCAGTCCCGGTTCGGTCAGCGTGCCCGTCTTGTCGATGCACAGCACGTCGACCCGGGCGAGACCCTCGATCGCGGCCAGCTCCTGGACGAGCACGCGCCGCCGGGCGAGCCGGACGGCTCCGACGGCGAAGGCGATGGTCGCGAGCAGCACGAGGCCCTCGGGGACCATCGCCCCGATGCCGGCCACGCTCCCCCGTACCGCGTCGCCCAGCGTCTGGCCCGATCGGACGACCTGGCTCGTCACGAGCAGCGCGCCGAGGGGCACCATCAGCCAGCTCACCACCTGGAGGATGCGGTTGACGCCCGAGCGCAAGTCCGACCGGACGAGGTCGAACCGGCGAGCGTCCAGCTCCAGGCGCTGGGCGAACGCCTCGGGGCCGACCCGCTCGACCCGCATGGTGCCAGAGCCTGCGAGCACCGCGCTGCCGGAGCGGAGGGGGTCCTCAGGGTGCTTCTCCACCGGCATCGACTCCCCGCTCACGAGCGACTCGTCGACCTCGAGGCCGTCAGCCCTGAGGACGGCTCCGTCTGCGGGGATCTGGTCCCCCGGGCGCAGCTCCAGGACGTCGTCGACGACCACGTCCTCGACCCGGATGTCGAGGCGCTCGCCCTCGCGGATGGCGTGGGCACGCGGAGCCGTGAGCAGGGCGAGGTGATCGAGCGTTCTCTTCGCCCGCAGCTCCTGGGCGATGCCGATGAGGGTGTTCACGGCCAGGACGACGCCGAAGAGCGCGTCCTGAAGCGGGCCGAAGACGAGGATCACGACGAAGAGAGCCCCCAGGATGGCGTTGAACCTGGTCAGCACGTTGGCGCGGAGGATCTGCCCGACGCTCCGCCCTCCTCGTGACGAGGTCGTGTTCACTGCTCCCGCCGCGATGCGCGCCGCGACCTCCGGTTCGCTGAGCCCCCGATCGGCAGTCCCCTCGTCCGGGGGGACGGGCCACGCCGCCCAGATGTTGCCGCCGTCCATGCCTCCATCGTGGACCGCAGCGGCAGGGTGGAGAGGCAGAAATCGCCCGAGGGGAATGAACGGTGCGAGTGGTCGGGCCGCAGGCCGGCGTAGACGAGGAGGCACCCGCAGATGAGCCGCGTAGGTGCTGACGACGGGCAGGACGTCGTCAGCGGACCCGCTCGTGACCTTCCACGGGGGCGACCTGCAGCCCCCGTGGTGGTAACGAATCCGTCGGCATCCTGCAACGACCCGTTCAGGATCGCGCCGGTACTTCTCGCTACCCTTGCTGCTCGGTGTGGGCCCTACGTGTCGGAGCGAGTCGAGACCCGCTCGCAGGGGTCCCGGACCGCCCGGGTCGGCGTCCCTGCTCCCGTCACGCTCGCATCCCGAGTGACCGGGCCATGTATGGTCCCGCTGTGCGCCAAGAGACGTCCAGCAGGTGAAGGCGCCCTCCATCGCGCGCCCTGCGCGCCCTTCGTCCCCGGTTTCTCCTGCATCCCCCGGTTGTCCTTCGTCCCCCGGTTGTCCTTCGTCCCCCGGTTGTCCTGAATTCCCCGCTTCCGCTGCGTCGCTCGCGCGTGTCGCGGATGTGGCGCGCTCGTGGCGCTCGCGCGTGCGCAACGGCAGGTTCGGAGGAACGGGTGCGATCTTCGCCGCCTTCCTCGTCCTCACGTTCGTGAACTTCGCAGCCTGGTCGCTCGCCACGCCGCTCTTCGCGTCTCCCGACGAGTCCACTCAGGTGGTGGCCGCCGCCGCAGCCGTGCGCGGGGAGGTGGTCGGCTTCACAATCGACGGTGCCGCGAGCGCGTACACCGCCGTCCACGTGCCGGAGGTCTTCGCCTCGGGGATGAGCTACCCCGTCTGCTTCAAGTACCACCCCGACGTTCCTGCGTCGTGCGCGCCGTCCCTCTCGACGTCGACGAAGATCGTGCACGTCGGCACCTACGTCGGGCGGTACCCGCCGCTCTACTACCTGATCACGGGGCTCCCGTCGCTCGTCTTCGTCTCGAAGACCGGCATCTACCTGATGCGGATCATGAGCTCGCTTCTGAACGCGGCGCTGATCGCGCTCGCGCTGCTCGCCGTCGTGCGGTGGTCGCGGAGGAAGCTGCTGCTCGTGGGCGTGCTGGCGGCTGCCACCCCGATGGCGTGGTTCCTCGGTGGGATGGTCAACCCGAGCGGCTTCGAGATCTGCAGCGCCATCTGCCTGTGGACCTCGGGGATCGTGCTCGTGCTCGAGCACCCCGACCGCCCCCCGCCGGGTCTCGTGTCGGTGGTCGCGCTGTCGGCCGGCCTCCTGTCGCTCGCCCGGCCCATCTCCCCGCTGTGGGTGGCGATCACCCTCGTCGCCCTCGCCGTCCTCGGCGGCCGTCGCGCGCTCTTCGGCGTGCTGGCCAGCCGCGCCGCCCGCTGGTCGGCCCTCCCGCTGGCCGCCTGCGGCGGGTTCGCGCTCTGGTGGATCTTCGCCGAGCACGCCTTGGACCTCGTGCCCGGTTTCCCCGTCCCGCCCGGCGAGTCCCGGCTCCAGCTGCTCGGCACCGTGCTGGCGCACGACGGGGTCCGGGTCCAGCAGATGGTGGGGGTCTTCGGGTGGAACGACACGGCGTCCCCGCTCCTCACCTACGTGGTGTGGCTCGTGGTCGTCGGCCTCCTGCTGGTGCTGGCGGTGTGGCGTGCCGGTGCCTGGCGGGCGGGCACGCTCCTCACGCTCCTCGCCGGTGTCGTCGTGGTGCCGCTCGCCCTCGCGTACGTCGAGGCGTTGCGCACGGGCTCCGTCGACGGGCAGGGGCGCTACTGGCTTCCTCTCGCAGTCGGCGTGCCGCTCGTCTCCGCCGCGCTGGTCCAGCGCAGGACCGCGCCCGCGTGGCTCTTCGCGCGCATCGTCCCCGTCGTGGCGGCCGGCCTCGGGGTCGCGTCGATCGCGGCGTTCCTCTGGGCGCTCCGGCGCTACGCGGTCGGCGTCACCGGGCCGATCGACTTCCTGGCGGGGAAGTGGGCTTCGCCGGTCGGGCTGCTGGGCGCGGCGATCGGCGGGAGCGTGTGCATCGCGCTGCTCTTCTTCTTCGTCGTCGTCGAGGCGCGCAGGCCGTCCATGGTCGCGTTGCCGGCTCCGAGCGCGGTCCCGCTGCGACCCGCGTGGCTCGAGCCTCAGCCAGCGCTCGCCCGGAACGGACGAGCGGGCGCGAGCGAGGTCGCCGACGGCTCGCAGCGGGGCACACGGATTGCCGAGCGACCGCCCGCGGTGCGCACCGGATCAGCTCCCCGCTCGTGATCGGTGGCGCCTCGAGCGCGGTGGCGCTTCGAGCGTGGTGGCGCCTCGAGCGCGGTGGCGCCTCGAACGTGGTGGCGCGCTCCCTCACGTGAGCGCCGGGGTCTCCCGCCGGTCCGTCGGCCGCTCGTTGCGGCTCCTGCGCAGCTTCCGGCGAGAGCAGGAGGACCCCGACGCCTTCTACGAAGCGCTGTCGGCCGACGCGGTCGAGCTCCTCGGCGGCTCGCTGGAGCTCGCGGGCGTGCTCTCCGTGGACGTCGGAGGCGGTGCCGGGTACCTCACCCGCGCGCTCAGGGCGGCGGGCGCTCGCTGCGTGCTCGTCGACGCGGACGAGCGAGAGCTCTCCTGGCGCGGGCCGCCGCCCGCCGGGTCGGCAGTGGCGGACGCGGCCGCGCTCCCGGTCCGCTCGGGCACGGTCGACCTCGTGGTGTCCTCGAACGTGCTCGAGCACGTTCCCGAGCCGTTCGCCGTCGTCGAGGAGATGGCGAGGATCTTGCGGCCCGGGGGTCACCTGTGGATCTCGTTCACGAACTGGCTCTCCCCGTGGGGCGGCCACGAGACGTCGCCGTGGCACTACGCCGGCGGCGAGCGGGCGCGACGGCGGTATGCGGCGCGGACGGGCCGCGAGCCGAAGAACGCGTTCGGTGAGACCTTGTTCCCGCTCCATGTCGGCACCGTGCTCCGCCGTCTCTCGGACCACCCGTTGCTCAGCGTCGTCGATGCCCGGCCCCGCTACCTCCCGGAGCTCGCCCACGCGATCGTGCGGGTCCCCGGGCTGCGCGAGGTGCTCACCTGGAACCTCGAGGTGCTCGCCAGGAAACGCGCGCTGCCCCCGGGGTGAAACCCCGCGCACCGGCACCGGGGCGGGGCGGTGCCCGACGCGCCGGCGCTGTCACGGCCGGCGCCGGAGACCTGCGAAGATGCCGTCCGTGACATCTCCGACAGCGACATCTCTGACGGCCGAAGCCACCAGTCCCATCGGGGCGTCCTGATGGAGGACCTGCTGGGCAAGGTCGCGCTGGTCACCGGCGGCGGGAGCGGGATCGGGCGGGGCTCCGCCCTCGCGCTGGCGGCCGCCGGCGTCCACGTCGCGATCGCCGACGTCGACCGGGACCGCGCGATGGCGGTCGCCGACGAGGCTTCGTGGCGGGGCACCGACTGCTTCGGGATGGCGCTCGACGTGAACGACCTGACTGCCTTCGAGACCGCCCGCGACGTGATCTTGCGCCGGCTCGGGAGGATCGACATCGTCATGAACAACGTGGGCGTCGTGGCGGCGGGGCTGCCCGAGGAGATCCCGCTGCACGAGTGGGAGCGGACGATGAGCACGAACGTCCTCTCGATCGTGCGCAGCAACGCCACCTTCCTGCCCCTCCTGCTCGAGCAGGGGAGCGGTCACGTCGTGAACACGGCGTCGGCGGCGGGGCTCTTCCAGTACGAGTACGAGCGGATGCCGTACTCGGTGAGCAAGGCCGCCGTGATCGCGCTCAGCGAGGCGCTCGCGCTGTACCTCCATCCCCGGCACGTCGGGGTCACCTGCCTGTGCCCGGGGCCGGTCGCGACCAACATCCGCCAGCAGATGACCTTCTCCGGCGCGCCCGTCCGCATGCGCCCGCCGATCAAGGGCATGACCCCTGCGGACCCGATGGCCGTCGGGGACCTGGTGGTCGACGCCATCCGGAACGATCGGTTCCTGGTGCTCACCCACCCCGAGCTCCACGAGCTGCTGGTCGAACGGGCGATGGACCCCGAGGGCTTCCTCGCAGCGCGCATCCGCTCGATCGAAGAAGGCTGAGAACAGGGCTGAGCACAGGGCTGAGCCCTCCCCACGGCTGAAGCCGCGGGCTGAACCCGCGGACTGCAGGCACGTCGCCTGTGCGCACGTCCCACGTCCTCTCTCGCGCAGACCGTGCACCCCTTCGGCGGGCCTTCGGGCTACCGTTGCGCCAGAGCGAGACGATCGCTCGTCCACCTGCGGGTCTGGCACTGGGGGAGGTCAGCGTGGGAGCGACGATGGTGAGCGGCGCACCCGCGCAAGGCGGCCGGAGCGTGCTCGGACGTGCGTTGTGGTACCGGCAGGTGGACCGGTACCCCGACACGGCGCACCGTCTCCTCTCCCTCGGGATCGTGGTCGTCGCCACGATCATCCTCTACTACCAGCTGTACGTCCCGGGTGCGGTCGCGCCGCAGATCCTCGCGCACTACCACATGTCCTTCCGCTTCTACGTGGACATCACCGTCGTGCTGAACGCTCTCGGCGCGTTCACGTCCGTCCTCGCCGGCCTCGCCGACCGATGGGGTCGCGCCAACCTCGTGGCCTACGGCCTCGGGGTGACCGGTCTCCTCACGCTGTTCGCGATGCCACACGCGCCCAGCGAGTGGACGTTCGCCGTCGCCTACTCGGCTGTGGGGTTCGTCGAGGGGATCATCCTGGTCGCGACCCCCGCCCTCGTGAGGGACTACTCGCCCCAGCTCGGACGTGCCTCCGCGATGGGGTTCTGGACCCTCGGGCCCGTCGTCGGCAGCCTGGTCGTG
>JAJZMD010000158.1 GCA_021803085.1 Actinomycetes bacterium | reverse complement strand
ACAAGCCGTCGCCGACGCCAAGCACTACCTCGCCACCACCGGACATGTCGGCACGGTGAGCGTCGAC
This sequence comes from Actinomycetes bacterium, assembly GCA_021803085.1. Taxonomy (GTDB): domain Bacteria; phylum Actinomycetota; class Acidimicrobiia; order Acidimicrobiales; family RAAP-2; genus JAJYVT01. The sequence goes on along the minus strand of JAJZMD010000158.1, from coordinate 7,045 downwards.
GGCGAGCAGGTCACCGTCACCGTCACCATCAGCCAACCCACCCAGATCCTCGACCTCGCCGGCATCGACCAGCTCACCGAGACCGGCAACGGCACCGCCACCGCCGAGCAAGGCACAGGGTGAGACGACCATGACCTCCGGTCGGCTCGTCCGCCTCTACCGCGTCGTCGGGGGCCTCGGCGCCCTCGCTCTCCTCGCCGCCCTCGTAGCCGGGATCCCGTGGGCGCTGTGGCACTTCGTCGGCTGGCCCCTCCCGCACCACGTGCCCACCGCCGCCCAGGTCGGCCGGGCCCTCGACCACCACGGCATCCCCGCCCAAGCCCTCGTCGACGCCCTCGCCGTGGTGGTCTGGCTCACCTGGGCCGCGCTCATGGCCTCGCTGGCCGCAGAGATCCCCGCCACCCTCTCGGGACGTCGCGCCCGCCGCCTCCCCCTCGCCGGGATCTTCCAGCCGCTCACCGGCCGCCTCGTCGCCGCCGTGGCCGTCGCGTGCCTGGCGCTCGCCCCCCGGCCCGGCCACCTCGGCACCGCCGGTCCGTCCGGCGGCCACCTGGCGTCGGTCACGATGCGCCGGCCCGTGGCCGCCCTCGTGCTCGACGAAGCGACCCTCACCGGCACCACCCGACCGTCCACGGCCACCACCACCTCGGCAGCGCCACCGGCGCCAGCCGCGCCGCCGAGCACCGCGCCCGTCGCCTCGTCACAGCCCACGGCCCCGCCGCGCACCTACGTCGTCCAGCGAGGCGACACCCTCTGGGGCATCGCCGAGCGCGAGCTCGGCGACCCGCTGGACTGGCAGGCCATCTACCAGCTCAACGAGGGCCGCCCCGAGCCCGGTGGCGCCGCCCTCACCGACCCGCATTGGATCGACCCCGGTTGGACCCTGCTCCTGCCCGCCCCGACAGCCGCCCCGCTCCAACCGGGCGCCCAGGCACCGGGCCCGCCGTCCACCGACGCGAACCGGCCCCGTTTCGCCGCACCTCGGGCCGGCCCGTCACCGTCGACGGTGCCGCCGACTTCCCGCCCGAGCCCGCCAGCCGCCCCTCGCCATCCCGAACCGGCCGTCGGGGGCCGGAGGGACGGCACCGAGCGGGGCGCGCCGGTGCGCCTCCCGTCGGGCTCGGCGGTGGCCGGCTCGTTCGCCGCCGGTGTCCTCTCGGCGGTCGCGCTCGGGCGGCTGCGACGCCGCCACGCCTACCGCTACCGTCCGCCCGAGCCCGGGCGGGACCTCGGCCCGCCGCCGCTGCGCCCGACGCTGCGCCACCTCGCTTGCGCGACAGACCGCGGCGACGAGGACGACGGGGCGGCCAACGCCGACCACGGAGGCGCCGGAACCGCCGGCGATCGTGCAACCGCCACCGGCGGCGAGGACACCGCTCCGACGGGGTTCCTCAACGACGACGCCGATGGTCGCCTTCACCCCGGCCACCTCGAGGTCGGCACCCAAGACGGCCACGGCGTCGTGATCGAGGTCACCGACCTCTCGGGCGTGGCGCTCGGCGGCCCGGCGGCCGACGACGTCGCCCGGGCGCTGCTCGCTTCGTTAGTCGTGGCGGCCGGGCCCGGTGCGGCGGAGATCCTCTGTGCCGCCGAGGTCGCCGAGCGTCTCCTGCCCGGTGTCGGCACTGGCCCCGCCATCCGGCGAGCCGGGACCGCGCTCGAGGTGGCCCGGGTCGTCGAGGCCGAGCGGATCGCTCGGACCCGGCGCCTCGACGCAGGAGGTGCGAGCGACGCCACGAGCTTCCGAGCAGCGCACCCCGAGAACCCGCTGCCGGCGCTCCTCGTGCTCGCCGACGCGCCCGCCGGCGACCCGGCCGGGCGCTGGGCTGGGCTGTGCGCCGGCGCGGACCGCCTCGGCATCGCGCTGGTCTTCCTCGGCGACACCCCGGCTGCGAGCGGCCGGCTGCTCACCAACGCCGCTCGCACGGTGATCGAGGCCGATCCGCCGAGGCTCGCCGGGGTGCTCGTGGGCGTCGAGCTGTTCGGCGTCTGTGCCGAGGAAGCCGCCGAGCTGCTCGGGCCGGTCCTGGGCGCCGAGGACCTCGACGTCAGAAGCGGCCACCCCGACGGCGTGGGCACCGGCAGCACGGTGGCGCAGCCCGGCCGGGACATCGTGCCCGGCGAGCCCTGGCCCGAGCCGGCCGCGTCCGGGGACGCTGCGCTGCGCCCGATCCGCGTTGAGATCCTCGGCCCGCCCCGGATCACCGTGTCCGGCACGGTCGTCGCGACCGGGTTGCGCAGCCGGGCGAAGATGCTGCTCGCCTGGTACCTGTGCCGGCCCGAGGGCGCCACCGCCGAGCAGGCGGTCGACGCCCTGTGGCCCGACACCGCGCCCGACGGGGTGCTCAAGCAGTTCTGGCGCTCGCTCGGCGACCTGCGCGCCGGGCTGCGAGGACCCGGCGGCGACACCCCCGAGGTGCTGGAGAAGGCCGGCGAGCACTACCGGGCGAAGCCCGAGGAGATCAGCTGCGACCTGTGGGACCTCCAGGCGGCGCTCGGCAACGCCGCCCGAGCAGCCGACGACGAGAGCGCCCGCCAGGCGTTGCGCCGTGCCGTGGACGCCTACCGGGGCGACCTGCTCGACGGGGCCGAGGACCCCTGGGTCGAGCCGGTCCGCCAGGACCTGCACCGCCGGGCCCTCGACGCCCACCTGCGCCTGGCCGAGCTCGACGAGCACGCCGGATGCGTCGACCCGGCGATCGCCGTCTTGGAGCGCGCCGTCGAGCTCGACCGCTACGCCGAGGAGCCCTACCGGCGCCTCATGGCCCTGCATGCCGCCTGCGGTCGAACCGACGCCGTCGTCGGCACCTGGAAGCTCTTGTGCCGCCGCCTGGCCGAGCTCGACCTCGACGTCGAGCCAGCGACCGAACGCCTCTACCGCACGCTCACCGCGGGCACTTTGATCGAGGCGTCCCGCCCGGTGCGGCTGTCGTCGTGAGCGTCGGCCGGAGCCTGGCCGGCATCGACACCCCGGCCCGGATCGCCGCCACCGGCACCCTGGGTGCCGCCGCCGAGGCGGGCATTCTCTGGCACTTCGGCATCACCGCGCCCCTTGGCGCCTACCTCTTCTTCGGCGCCGTCGCCGCCGTGGCGAGCGCCACGGACCTCGCCAGCCGGCGGGTCCCCAACCGGGTCGTGCTCGCGGCGGTTGCCGGCGGCGGGGTGCTCCTCGCGCTCGCCTCGGGTCTCGATGCCGCGTGGTGGCCGCTGGCGCGGGCCGGGATCGCCATGGTCGTGCTCGCCGGCCTCCACCTCGCCCTCGGGCTCGCCTTCCCCTCCGGGATGGGGATGGGCGACGTGAAGTGGGCGGCCGTGGCCGGCCTCTACCTCGGCTGGCTCGGCTGGCCGGCGATCGCGACGGGGACGCTTCTCGCGTTCTCTGTGGCCGCCCTTTTCGTGCTTGCCCTGCGGCTCGCCACCTCCCGGCGTGGCCGCCTCGTGGTGCCGATGGCGCCGTTCATGTCGGCCGGCGCGCTCGTCGCCATCCTCGTGGCGCGGTAGGTGGAGGACCGGGAGCGGCAGTGACCCGCGGTCAGCGGGCGGCTTCGCCGATGAGATCGGCGAGGGCGAGGTTCGCCACGAGCTTCGCCAGCCGGCGACCCCGGGAGGGGCGCAGCACGACGACCCCGACACCTGCCCGTCGGAGCTGGTCGAGGATCGCTGCCAGCTCGTGGCGGTCCGCCGAGAGGCGGCCGTAGCCGTCGACGGCGACCAGGTCGATGTGGCCGGGCGCCTCGGCGAGGAGCCGGGCGAGACCGGGCCGGCTCCCGCCGGGGGCCTGGTCGGCGTAGGTGGCGACGTGGCGCCATCCGGGTCGGCGGGCCACCTCGGCGGCGAGCGCAGTGACCTGGCGGTCCTGCTGACGCCGACCCCCTCCGGTTGTCTCTCGGGCGTAGATCGCAACTCGCCCCATGGGTTATTCCCTTCTCGATCCGTTCTCCGCTCTGGCCGCAGGTGATGAGACCTCTGTTCCACAGAGGATGCAAGGCATCAGGGGCGCGCCCGCGCCGGCACGGAGGCGGTGAGGGCGACTCCGCGATCCAACCTCGAGCCCCGTGCGGGGAGCCGGGTGTCCTCAGGTCTTCGCCGAGCACGGCGGGCGCAGCATTGCCCACGCTCTCCACGCGCGTCTGCCTCGGCTGAGGCGGAGACGGCTCACCGAGGTCCAAGCGGTACTCGAAGAGCTCGCCCGCCAACTCGACGCCTGAGACAGCTGATGACGTACCCCGCCTCAGCCCGCCGCAGGTTCGTCAACGGGGGTGTGCTTGCGAAGTATCTCGAAAGTGCTAGCGTCTCTGACATGCCCACCGAGGTGATCTACGCACGAGTCCCCACGGCGTTGAAGGAGGCGTGCGACGCCTACGCTGCCCAGCGCGGCGCGACCCTGACTGGGGCGGTCGTCGATCTCCTCGACCGGGGTCTGTCTGCGGTCTCCGACGAGCGCTCGGTCGCGGAGCTGGAGAAGAACCTGGCGGAGGTCGCCGCAGCGAAGAACGTGGCGGAGGCTGCCCTGCACGCCGCGCAGACTGAGCTCGGGGCGGTGAAGGCATTTGCTCAGCGTGCCGGGCGCGAGGTGGGCACCTGCCCGAAGTGCAACGAGCCGATCACTGGCTACGACCTCCTGGGGGCGGGGGCGTGCCCGCGCTGCTCGCAGGCACTATCGAGCCTCATCGCGCCGGCAGCAGCGTCCCCGACGCTCGACCAGCGGGAGCTCATGTTCCTCGTCGGGGCACTCGGTGCTGTGCTCGGCATCGCCTACCTGGCCTCGAAGTGAAAGGAAGACTGCGACTTCCCAGGCGGAGGGCGCGATGTTGACGAAGGAGGTGAGATGAGCAAGAAGGATCTGAAAGTGCTCGGGGTGATCGCCGCTGCCGGTGGGGCGGTCGTGGTTATCCACGGCATCACGTCGAAGAAGTGGCAGACCGCCCACAGTGTCTTCAGCGTGCTGGGTGCAGTGGTCGCTCTGGCGACCCTGACCTGAGCGCGGGCACTGATATCAGGCGCGACGTCGCTCGAGGGATGTGTGGTGCCCGGGCCCGCCGGATGTCGTCATCGTGTCCGTCACGCTGGCGCCACCGCCCCAAGGTAGGTCTCGTCGCCCCAGCTCGATCCGACCGCCGCGGGAAACGGCTCGACGCGTACGTCGGCACCGGTGTGCGGGGCGTCGACCATGACCGCCTGGCCGCCCTGGACGCCGACGTAGATGCCGACGTGCTCGATGGCCGTGGGACCCTGTCCGAAGAAGACGAGGTCGCCCGGTTGGAGGGGGTCGCCGGGTGCGAGCTTGGTCGTCGCGTCGTACTGCTGCTGGGCGGTGCGGGGCAGCGCTACCCCGGCGGCGCGGTAGGCGGCTTGGGCGAGCCCGGAGCAGTCGAAGCCGACGCCGGGGGTCTCGCCGCCCCAGATGTACGGGGTGCCGACTTGGGCGAGGGCCCAGTCGAGCGCGATCCCGCCGGCCGTCCCCGCGGCGACGGTCTGGGCCTGGGTCTCGCCGTAGCTCTGGGCGAGGGCGAGGACCTCGGCGACGTACCACGACGCGTGGTTGTAGGCGAACACCGATCCGGAGATGTCGGCGCCGTTGCGGCCGCCGTTGGCGCACAGATCTCGGGCGGCGGCGTACACCGCGTCCGTCGGGTCGTAGGGCGACGGCGGGTAGGCCCCGCCGGGCGGGACGGGTTGGTCGTAGGCGGCGAACGTCGGGCCGAGCATCTGCATCGGCCCCATCGCACCGGCACCGTTGGCTCCCGATCTCACGCCGGGAAGGGTGGAGGTGCCGTTGCCCGACTCGACGGTGCCGATGGCGGCGAGCACCGTCCAGGGGAGCCCCGGGCAGGTGGCGGCGGCCTCTTGGTAGAGGGCGAGCATGGCCGGCGGGATGCTGGTCGTGGCGGTGGCCGACGGTGCCGCGTCCCCGCTGCCGAGGAGCGAGGCGATCCCCGCACCCGCCCCCGCCGCGAGGAGCGCGACGAGGAGGCACATCCCGCCGACTGCGGCGGCGAGCTTGGTGGCGAGCCCGGAGGTGGCGGTCTCGTCGAGGGCGATGCTCACGCGCCGGGGAGGGGTAGCTCGGCGAGGTCGGCCAGGCGGACGCGTGCCGTGTCGGTGGAGCCGGCGGGGAGCCACACCGGGCCGTCTGGTGCGCCACGTCCGACACGTGCGGTGGTGGCGACCGGGACGACCCGGTGACAGAGCGCCCGGGCGGCCTCTGCCTCCCGGCGCGGGCTTGGGAAGCTGAAGAGGACCCAGTTGGGATGCCCTGCGGCTTGGGCGAGGCGGGCGTAGCCGTCGAGCTTTCGGGCGAGGCGCCCCAGGCGCTCGGTGCCGTTGTCGTACTCCAGGAGGAACGGCAGGCTCGTGCCGTGCTCGGTCCACACGCCGTAGCCGTCGGGGCGGACGACCTCGCCCCACTCCGCGGCGCAGCGCCGCTCGGACCACCACTCGCAGAGCGCGCAGCCCTCCCGGGTGCGTGCCGAGCGGGCGAGGGCGCAGAAGAAGCCGTTGGTCCCGACGAGATGGGCGAGGCGCTGGCTGGCGGCGAGGTCACCCACGAGTCGGCGGCGCCAGGCGAGGTCGGCGGGGTCGAGGCCGTGCTCGGCGGCGACGAGGGCGGCGCCGAGCGGGCCGAGGACCCAGTGGAAGGGGACCGGGCTGCCGCCGCTGCGTGGGCGGAAGCGGTCGAGGACGTCGAGGGCGTACAGCTCCGCCAGGCGCATCCGGGCCCGGCGCTCCCCGGTGAAGCAGACGTCGGCGACCTGGGAGCTGGTGAGCACCCGGTGGTCGTCGAGGAGCCGGCAGAGCCGGCGGTCGCGTTCGGTGAGCCGGCCGAGGACGACCAGCAGCCGGGTGTCGAGGTCCCGCCAGCCACGACGGCCGGTGCCGCTTGGCTCGCCGCGGTGCGGGGCGCCGGGTGCCTGTGGCGGGAGGCGATGCGGAGCGCCTGACGGCGCCGGACCACCTGCCGACGACGATGCGGACGGGTGCTGGGCTGCCGATGGCCGATGACCACTGGCTGGAGCTTCCGACGATACCGGCGATCGCGGAGCGG